>JAJXSS010000483.1 GCA_021784455.1 Planctomycetota bacterium | reverse complement strand
CACCCTCCCCCAGCAACAGCTTGCCCAATTGCGCCCCGGCCGGCCCGTGCGGGTGACCTGTGATGCCCTGCCGGGCGAGACCATCGAAGGGCGCATCACCACCATAAATCCATTGGTGGACAGCGACACCCGCAACGTCAAGGTGCAGGCCACGGTGGCCAACAACGCCGCCAAGCTGCGGCCGGGGATGTTCGTCAACGTGGCGGTGGGCCTGCCCGAACGCCGGAAGGTGCTGACCATTCCGGCAACGGCGGTGTTGTACGCCCCCTACAGCGACTCGGTCTTCGTCATCGAGGACGGCAAGGGAGGCAAACAACTGCGACAGCAGTTCGTTCGCCTGGGCGAGAAACGCGGCGACTTCGTAGCAGTCACCAGCGGGCTGAAAGAGGGCGAAACCATCGTCAGCACGGGGGTCTTCAAGTTGCGCAACGGCCAATCGGTCGCGATCAACAACAAGCTGGCCCCGGCCTTCCAGCAGTCACCAAAGCCGGAGAACAACTAAAACGATGAAGATCACCGACCTGTTCATCCGCCGCCCCGTGCTCGCCCTGGTGGTCAACCTGATCATCATCATCGCCGGCCTGCAGGCCATTCGCACCCTCAACGTGCGCCAGTATCCGCGCAGCGAAAACGCGGCGGTGACCGTCACCACGGTGTATGTGGGCGCCAGTGCCGAACTGGTGCGCGGCTTCATCACAACTCCCCTGGAACGCGTCATCGCTGCCGCCGACGGCATCGACTACATGGAGTCCCAGAGCACGCTCGGCCTATCCACCATCAAGGTACGTCTCAAGCTCAACTACGATGCAACAAAGGCATTGGCCGAGATCAGCTCCAAGGTCGATCAGGTGCGCAACGACCTGCCTCCGGAGGCCGAGGTGCCGGTGATCAACATCGAGTCGGCCGACAGCCAGTTCGCCTCGGCCTATCTGAGCTTCACTTCCGATATACTCAAACAGAACGAGATCACCGAATACCTGGTGCGCATCGTCCAGCCCCGCCTGTCGGCCATCGAAGGGGTGCAGCGGGCCGACATCCTCGGTGCCCGCACCTTTGCCATGCGCATCTGGCTCAAACCGGATCGCATGGCGGCCCTCAACATCAGCCCGGCCCAGGTGCGCCAAGCCCTGGCGGCCAACAACTCCCTGGCGGCCCTTGGCCGGAGCAAGGGGGCCTACATCCAGGTCAACCTGACCGCCAACACCAACCTGAATACGGTCGATGAATTCAAGCAGCTGGCGGTGCGGGACCAGAACGGCACCATCGTGCGGCTGGCGGACATCGCCGACGTGGTGCTGGGGGCCGAGGACTACGACAGCGAGGTGCACTTCTCCGGGCAGACCGCGGTCTTCATGGGTATCTGGCCGCTGCCCAACGCCAACTCCCTGGACGTCATCAAGCGCGTGAGGACCGAGATGGCCGCCATCCAGCGCGACCTGCCAAGCGGCATGCAGGCCCGCATCGCCTATGACGGCACCGATTACATCACCAACGCGATCCACGAGGTCTTGAAGACCCTGGGCGATACGCTCTTGATCGTGATCGTGGTCATCTTCCTCTTCCTGGGCTCTTTCCGCTCGGTCTTAATCCCGGTGGTGGCCATCCCGGTCTCGCTGATCGGCGCCGTGTTCCTGATGCAGGCCTTCGGGTTCACCGTCAACCTGCTGACCCTGCTGGCCATCGTGCTCTCGGTCGGTCTGGTGGTGGACGACGCCATCGTTGTGGTGGAGAACGTTGAACGCCACCTGGGAGAGGGGAAAACGCCCCTGGAGGCCGCCCTGCTGGGTGCCCGCGAACTGGTGGGTCCGATCATCGCCATGACCATCACCCTGGCGGCAGTCTACCTCCCCATCGGCCTGCAAGGGGGGCTGACGGGCTCCCTGTTCCGCGAGTTCGCCTTTACCCTGGCCGGCGCGGTCACCATCTCCGGTATCGTGGCCCTGACCCTGTCTCCGGTCATGTCGGCCACAATGCTCAAGCCGGGTATCGAGGAGCACGGCCTGGCCGGCCGCATCTCCCGCGACTTCAAACGATTGAAAAACGTCTACGGCCGCTGGCTCGACGCCACCCTTAAGGCCCGCCCGGCGGTCTACACGGTCTGGATCGTGGTTTCCCTGCTGACCATCCCCATGTTCACCATGTCGGCCAAGGAACTGGCACCGACCGAGGACCAGGGGGTCATCTTCGGCATCCTGGACGCCGCGGCCAACTCGACCCTCGACCAGAACAGCCACTTCGCCGCGGCGGTCAACCAGGCCTTCATGAGTGTACCGGAGACCGACTTCACCTTCCAGCTCACTTTCCCCAACTCCGGCTTCAGCGGCATGGTGGCCAAGCCCTGGAATGAACGTAAACGCAACGTCTTCCAGATCATGCCCGAGGTGCAGAAGAAACTCTCGGCCATCCCGGGCATCCAGATCTTTCCGGTATTGCCGCCGGCCCTGCCCGGTGGAGGCCAGTTCCCGGTGGAATTCATCCTGGCATCCACGGCCGAGACCCCCCAGATCCTGGAATTCGCCCGCCAGTTGCAGGTGAAGGCCATGAAAAGCGGCATGTTCGCCTTTCCGCCGATGATCGACGTCAAGATCGATCAGCCCCAATCCGAGTTTGTCCTTGACCGGGACAAGGTGGCCGACCTGGGACTCAACCTCCAACAGATGAGCGCCGATCTGGGAGGGATGGTGGGGGGCGACTATGTCAACCGCTTTGACATCTCCGGGCGGAGCTACAAGGTCATCCCCCAGATCCAGCGGGTCGATCGCCTCAATCCGGGCCAGTTGAAGGATATCTACGTCACCGGACCCAACAACAAACTGATCCCGCTCAGCACCATCGCCACCATGCGCGAATCGGTAGTGCCCCGCTCGCTCAACCGCTTCCAACAGTTGAACGCGGTCAAGATCAGCGGCGTGGCCATGCGGCCGCTGGATGAGGCCCTGCGTTTTCTGGAGGGCGAGGCCGGAA
>JAJXSS010000482.1 GCA_021784455.1 Planctomycetota bacterium | reverse complement strand
ACGAAGCCTGTTCTGCGGCCAGAGGTCCGGCGCGCCGGCGGTGACGCCAACATTTCGCACGCCTCAGCCCGCCGCCCCAGGTTCCCCGGCATTGCAGCCATCTTCGGTTCCCCCCAAGCGGGCCAACATCAGTCCGCGACCGGGGGGCTCGATCGGCCACGCTGATTCGGGCATGCGTACAATCTCCCCCATGACTGACGATTCCTCGGCGAGGGTACCGGTATCGGCCGCCACCGGCGGACTGATTGACATCCACAGCCACCTGCTGCCAGGGCTGGATGATGGCTGCCAGGATTTGCAGGAGAGCCTGGAATGTGTCCGGCGGCTGATCGCGGCGGGTTTCACGGGCACCATCTGCACGCCGCACACTTCGCCGGCGTTGTTTCCGGCCTACAACTACCGCCACGTGGTGGCCCTGACGGCTGCCCTGCAAAAGAAGCTGGATCAGGCCAGACTGGCCTATCGCGTCTGGCCCGGTGGGGAATTGCGCATCACGCCCGACGTGATGGACTGGCTGACACCGGACCTGGTCCCGCGTCTGGCCGATTCCCGCTGTGTTCTGATGGACACCTGGGAACCCCAGTGGCCGCGCTGGCTGCCGGGGGTGATCGAATGGTTTTTCGCCCACGGGTACCAGCCCATCCTGGCCCATCCCGAGCGGCTGCCGGGGATCGGGCAGTTGCGGGAGGACGCCCTGAAGGACCTGGAGCGTCTGGGGGTCTGGCTGCAAGGCAACTTCGCCAGCCTGACCGGGCAGGAAGGCTACGAGGCAGATCAGACGGTCCGCCACCTGCTGGCGGCGGGGCGATATCGCTTTCTGGCCCTGGACATGCACGGCCCGGCGACGCTCAACGACCGGCTGGACGGGCTGCACCTGGCCGCGGCCGAGTTCGGGCCGGCGGTCGTGACCGATCTGGCCGGCACGCGGCCACGGGCCAGCCTGCTGACGCCCCCCCGCGCGCCGGAGAATCTGATAAAATAGTGGGTTGTCTGGCGGGGTCCCCGCCCTGTGGAGTTTACCAACCATGAAAGTTCTGGTTACGGGCGCCGCGGGTCGCCTCGGCTCAGTGACGGTTCGCGCTCTTCTGGCCGCGGGTTTTGAGGTCCGCGGCACCGACCGGGCGTACCGCGCCGATTCCGCCGTGCGCATCGAAGTGGCCAATCTGCTGGATCCCGTGGCCCCCTACCCGCTGCTGGAAGGCTGCCAGGCGGTGGTCCATCTGGCCAATCACCCCAGCCTGATTCAAAACGATTCCGTGCGGACGTTCAACGAAAACGTGACGATGAACATGAACTTGTTGGAGGCCGTCCGGCAGATGGGCCTCAAGAAGGTGGTGTTCGCCAGCACGATTCAGGTCCAGAGCGGGCGGCGCGGCGAGCAGCCCAGCGCCCTGCCTTACCTGCCCCTGGACAGTGAACTCCCACCCAATCCGGGCAACGCCTACGGCCTGTCCAAGCAGGCGACCGAGATCATGCTGCAGTTCTACGCCCGCCAGCACGGCATTCATTCCGTGGCTCTGCGTTTCCCGTACCTGATTGACCGGGAGATGCTGGCCCACGTCCGGGACCCTTCGCACCGGCGGCACCGCATGGGCTATGTCAATCGCGATGAGGCCTTCACCTGCCTGATGGTGGACGATGCCGCCAGTCTGATCCTGGCCATCCTCAAGACGCCGCTGGAGGGATTTCGCGTGTACTTTCCGGCCGTGGACGGGCTGCGCGGTGAAATGACGGTGGCCCAGGCCATCCATGATCACTTTAGTAACGTGCCCCTGCGCCAGCCTGCCGAGGAGATGACCGGCCTGGTGGACATCAGCCGGATCACCCGGGAAACGGGCTGGGTGCCGGCGATAGGCGGTGCCGAGCCGGTGGGGGCAAGGGTTCCCGGGGCAAGCGGCGTGGCTGGCCGGTGAATCGGTTCCTCCGTTGCTCGGGGGGTTCAATCACCAGTTGGAGGATCAGGTGCCGGCGTGACGGCCCCTGGGTGACCACATCCACCTGTTCCTCGATGCGGCCCGGCGCCTGATGGCCCGGCGCCTCACTCAGGTCCACGACGATATCCACACAAACCTGCCGGCCGGGGCCGATGAACTGCATGTCGCAGGTCGCCCGGGTGCGGGGATCCGCGGGGGCCAGCGCGACTACGCGCAGGGTGTGGCTGCCGATGTTCTGGCAGGTGAACCGGGCGCGGACTTGCTGTGCGTGAGGGTGAGGCATGATGCGCAGGGCGTCCCCCATCAACGCCGCGGCGCCGTCGGGCACCCGCGTGCATCCCTCCAGTAGGGTAGCGGTTGTGATCGCCAGCATCAGATGGGGTCCCGATTAATGTGTGACACAACCAAAGCTACCCATTGGCTGGTGCACCACTCTGACACCCTTTCGCTGCCGCCACGCGATTACATGGTGTTGTCAGTTGCCGGGCTGGGTGGCCAGGGTAAGGTACGCCAGCGCTTTGGCACGCATGGCCTCGCCGTTCTTGTTCCACCACTTCTGGGCCGCTGCATCGCCCAGGGGCTCGCCGGTCTTGTCCTGGGGGGCCTCTCCGAGGCTGAATGCGCCTTGCGAAAGGATCGCCACGTGAAATACAGCGTATCTCAGTGTGACCTAAGGACCATCACGGGCTGTACTTCCGGGATAGTAAACAGGGCGTTGCCGTCGCCAGGAAGTACGCTTATCAGCATGCCGTCGTCAATAAATGCGTAAGGCAGACCGTCATCCGTTGACAAAGCAATGCGTACATGGGCGTGCGCCGCTTCCACTGCCATGTTCACCCATCTGCGCTGGCCATCTGTTGAGCCGGCCACCGATAACTGGAAAGCAAATTCGTCCAGCGGTGCGGCGAAATGAGGCTCTTCGGGAGAATCTGTGGGTGAATTTTGAGGGCTGAGTGAAGAGCGCTCCACGGCCGCGGGGCCGCCCCGCGGAAGGGCTGGGGCCTGAAGACAAGAAGAGCATCGCTGGGTCTTCGT
>JAJXSS010000481.1 GCA_021784455.1 Planctomycetota bacterium | reverse complement strand
AATCCCTTGGCCTCCCCCGCCTCACCCCCGGAGCCAACGCTTGAACCATCGAACCGCCGTGTACGGACCCGTACGCACGGTGGTGTGGCAGGGACAGCCCGTGAGGGCTTACCTACGCCGATTGGGTCAGTCAAGCTTGTGGGCCCACCTTTTGGCAAAGGTACACATGAGCCCACACCTCACTCCCCCGAAGGAGGATGTTGGGCACGTTTGAACCTACGCGAGGCGCCCCAGCATGCGTTCGAAATACCTCAAGGCGTTCAGTTCCAGACGGACTTTTTTGAGAAGGTCCCCTCGCTGCGGGTCGCTGGTGGCCGCGGCCTGGCCCAGATAATCACCCACGCGGGCCAGATGCCCGGTGCGCTTAGTCTGAGCCCAGGTCTGCAGCCGGGCCAGGGCGGCATGGTCGGCCTGAGCCCGGGCCCGCTCCAGTTCCTCGAGCGTTTCCATCATCTGGGGCAACAGATCGGGAGGCAGAGATTTGTCGTCCGCCTTGTCCGGCCCGCCCAGCAGAGTCAGCAGGGCATTGGCCCGCAATTCCGGGTCGCTGAGTTGTCGATAGGCATCGTTGATGGCCGCCGACCGCTGCGAGGCTTCGATTTGTTCCAGGGCATCCGGGAACCGGTCGGGGTGATTTTGGGCGGACAGGCGCACGTAGCGTCGGTGCAGATCGGCCTGATCCAGATCGAAGCGGGGGGGCAGGCCCAGAATGGCGAAGGGGTTGGTCATGGCAAAGGGGCGTTCCTGACTGGGGCGAGATCCGTCCTGCCCGGGGGGTTGACATCGCTCAGGCCCCGGCCTCCGGCCGCCAACCATAGGGCCGCGGTTGCCCCCCGGCAACATGGGCGGCCAGGGCCCGGATACGGGCGGGCCATACGCATCCGCGGCAATATGATAAAGTCGGAGCCACGCGGGCGTGGCGAAACTGGTAGACGCGCCAGATTTAGGTTCTGGTGGGGAAACCCGTGTCGGTTCGAGTCCGACCGCCCGCATTAACCGTGGTCCGTGATCGGTGACAAGCGGATAGTGACTACCGCCCGCTGCCCACCAGGCACTGGCTCTTGCGTGGTGGTCACCAGCCACTTGACTTTCCCCCGCCTTGGTGGCATATATTCATCAGTCATGCCATGCTCCGCGTTTTATTCTGGCTTTTACTGGTTTAGCCGGCCTCAGGCCGCGGCGGGAGCGTTGTAGGAGCAACCTTAAGGACACGACCACCTACGACCCCGGCGCGGCTCGCGTCGGGGTTTTTTGTTCTGCCCCAGGCCTTGGCGGTTCGGGGCCAACCGCGATGGAGATCAGACATGATCGTCGTGATGAATCGAGATGCCACGCCCACGGAAGTGGACCACGTCGTGCAACTGGTGCGGGAAATGGGCCTGAAAGAGCACGTAATTCATGGTACGGAACTCACCGTTGTCGCCGTCATCGGCGATGACCGCAAGAAGGACAAGGAGCGGATCGAACTGGCTCCGGGGGTGGACCGCGTGCTGCGTGTGCTGGCGCCCTACAAACTGGCCGCCCGCGAGGCCCACCCCGCCCGCACCACGGTGCGTATCGGCGCATCGTGTGTGGTGGGCGGTGCACAGATCCCGGTGATTGCCGGCCCGTGCAGCGTCGAGGGCGAGGCCCAGATCCTCGCGGCGGCCCGGCACGTCAAGGCTGCCGGGGGTCATGCCCTACGCGGGGGTGCCTTCAAGCCGCGCACCAACCCTTACGCCTTCCAGGGGATGGGGGAAGAGGGTCTGAAACTGCTGGCCGCCGCCCGTGAGGCGACCGGCCTGCCCATCGTGACGGAAGTGGTGGCCCCCTCGGATGTCGATCTGGTGGCCCGTTACGCCGATTGCCTGCAGGTGGGCACACGCAACGCCCAGAATTTCCGCCTGCTGGACGCCGTGGGCCGGCAGGCCAAGCCCGTGCTGTACAAGCGCGGCATGTGGATGACGATCGATGAGTACCTTCAGGCGGCCGAATACATCCTGGCGGCCGGCAACCCCCAGGTGATCCTTTGCGAGCGCGGCATCCGCACCTTCGAAGACCACACCCGTAACACCCTCTCCCTGTCGGCCATTCCGGAACTGCATGCCCGCAGTCATCTGCCGGTGCTGGTGGATCCTTCGCAAGGCACGGGCCATGCCCGGCTGGTGCCGGCCATGTGTAAGGCAGCCGTGGCCGCCGGGGCCGACAGCCTGCTGATCGAGATGCACCCGGACCCCGAGCACGCGGTAACGGACGGGGCGCAGTCGATCAGTCCGCAGGTGCTGGCCGAACTGGTGGTGTCTCTCCGCCGCATCGCTCAGGCCCTGGACCGGTCGGTGTAGGTTCGGACGGAGCCGAACCTGCCTGAAATGAGCGCTGGCCGTCGGGGCGACCTAAACAGCCCTTTCGTTTTGACCGATACATCCGTCACAGACCCTTGCCCGGGGATGGGAGGGCTACGAGATGGATGTGCGGCCGATGCTCGCACAGCACAACCGCGCCACGAATGACCGCGCCCGGCGTCTGCGCTGGCTCAGCGTCCTGGGGTTGGTGCTGCTGACGTTCCTGGCCTTCTGGCCGATCTATGGCCAGCCCTTTGTCATCTGCGATGACCCGGATTTCATTGTCCGCAACTCGATGGTGCTCCGCGGTTTGACCTGGCACGGCCTGATCTGGGCATTCACGACGGGTTACGGGGGCAATTGGCACCCGCTGACATGGCTTTCCTACATGCTGGATGTGCAGATCTTCGGCGTCCAGCCCTTTGGCTTCAAGTGCACCAATCTATGGCTGCACATCGCCAATGCCGTGATGCTGTGGGCTATTCTGTACCAGATGACCCGGGCGCACTGGCGTTCGCTTCTGGTGTCGGCGCTGTTTGCCATTCACCCCCAGCGGGTGGAATCCGTCGTGTGGGTGGCCGAGCGCAAGGACGTGCTGAGCATGTTTTTCGGGCTGGCGTCTCTCTTGGCCTATGTCCATTACACACGCCGGC
>JAJXSS010000480.1 GCA_021784455.1 Planctomycetota bacterium | reverse complement strand
TCTGGACGAGTGCGTTGCCACGGCGGCCAGCCACGGCATTGCCCAGCCTCGGGATTTCAAGCCGCTGGCGGGGCCGCCGGACATCGCGCTGGTGCCGGGGGTGGCGTTTACGGCGGGGGGGCTGCGTTTGGGGCGGGGGGGTGGGCATTACGACCGATACCTGGCCGCCCATCCGGGGGTGGTGGCCCTGGGCTTGGCGTTTGAGGGGCAGATGGTGGCGGAGTTGCCCGTGGAGGCGCACGATCGGGGGGTGCAGTGGGTGGTGACGCCCCAGCGGGCCGTGTTTACCGGTTCGGGCCTGGCGGCACAGGAGTGAACAGCGGGCGGGGGAAGGATGTCGGGGCGTGCCCGGACCTGGCCGATAGCGTTCGGCCCGGTCCGAACCTACGCGGCGGGGGGATATTCGTTGCACAGGAGGGTCTGGGCGGGCTCATCCTCTTCGATGGTGGGAAAGCGCGGCTGGCGGTCCAGGAACCGGTTATCCGTGGCATCGTTGTTGACCGAGGAGACCTCGCCCACCAGGGCCACGCCGGCGCCAGGCTGGGCGAAGAAGGTGTGGTAGAGGTAGGGGGTCAGGGTGATGCTTTGGCCGGGTTCCAGGATCACCTGGCTTCCGGCGGGAAGGCGGCGCAGGACACCATCGCAGCGGACTTCAACCGGGGTGTCGGCCAGTTTCTGGTCGGGGGTGGCGTTGTGCAGGAGGCACACGAGGCGGCCGGCGCCGCGGTTGATGATGTCTTCGGTCTTGTCGAAGTGGAAATGGAAGGGTGTGACCTGGCCTTCGCAGACGATCATGATCTTTTCCCCGTAGGGTTTAGGATAGGCGGGGTCATGGAGCCGGCCGTTGCGCAGGGTGAAGAGGAGCAGGCCCTCCTTAAAGAAATCGCCGCTGCCGAAGTCGGTGAGGTCCCAGCCCAGCAGGCAGCGGCGGATTTCATCGGCCTCGGGCCCGGCCTGCTGCCACTGGCCGGGGGTCCAGGCGGCAAAGGGGGGCAGGCGGAAATGATGCTGGGCGAAGAACTGGCGGGCGTGGGCGATGCGTTGGTTGATGAAGGAGCGTTTCATGGGGCAAGGGTGGAGGGTGGAGATCCGAGGGTCAAGGGTTGAGGGGCAAGAGTCGACGGTCAACCCTCAGCCCTGTCTTCCTCATTCAGACTGGTGCCGGTGAGTTCGGGTTTCATGATTTCCCGCAGCACTATGGTAGCGTAGCTGCCCGGCGGCAGGTCGAACTGCAGGCGGAGGAAGGGGCCGGCCTCATCGGCTCCGGCGGCAAGGTCCGGGTTGGTGACGATGGTGCGCAAGGGTCGGCGGTCGCCGGGCACACCGTGGGGCGGGCGGTCCTGGGTAAAGAGGCTTTCGGTGAGCCCGGCCGCCTCCAGCAGGCGCAGCTCGGCGGCCCGGACCACGCCCTGGGGCTGGAGCATGCGGGCACCCCACATGGGGCCGGTGGGGGAGATGAGTTTCTGGGTGGCCCGTCCATCCGGGGCGTTTTCGGTGGTGGCGGTGGCCTCATCGACGGCGAAAAGGGCGCCATTGTCGTGTTTGCAGGCAATATCCCCAGGTAGAAGCCGGCCGAAAGTGCCGGCTCCGAGGCGTTCATCGAGCACGCGGTTGAAGAGGTCGCTCTGCAGGGCGTTGAGCAGGAATTCCAGTTGCAGGCTGTCCATGCCCAGCACGGCGGTGCGGGCATCCTTGCCCTGGCGCAGAAGATCGAGGGCCTGGCGCTCCTGGTGCAGGCGGCGGGGCCAGTGCTCCAGGGCGGTGGGGTAGTCGTGGGCGGCGTAGGCCCGGCGGCCGGCGGCCAGGTCGGGGGCATCCTCGGCATCGGTGCCGCCGAGCATGGTGTCGAGCAGTTCCTGCCAGCGCTGCTGGAGCAGGAGCCGGCCGAGAATGTGATTATTCTGGCGGTAGCCGAAGCGCTGCTCGCCCACGAAATTGGGCACACCGTCCGCGACGAGGCGGTCCAGGATGCGGCGGGCGGGCAGTACGGCGGCGGGATCCACCTCGCGGATCTGGATGGTGAAGCGGTTGCCGGCCAGGTGCCCGCGGCGCAGTTTGTTGGTGTGGCGGGCGGCCCAGATCAGTTTCAGGCCGGTGAAGCCGATGCGTTCGAGGGATTTCTGGTCCTCGCCCGAGCGGGGCAGGTGGATGGAGAACTGCTGGCGGGTGATGGCGTGCTTGTCCTTCAGGCCCGCGTAGCCGATATCGGAGCGGCGCACGTTGAAGAGCTTGGCCAGGCGGCGGACCACATCGGTGGTGGTGCGGCCTTCCTTTTGCAGGAAGAGGTAGAGATGCTCGCCCTGGCCGCAGGCTTCGTAGAGGGGGATTTCCTCGACGAGGAAGTCGCCGGGGCGGAGCTTGATGCGGCCGCCGGTGCCGGGGGTATCGGCGGTGAGGTAGGCGAGGGTGGCGGTGAGGGCGTGTCGGGTCATGCAAAGACTTTCCATCGGGCCCCCAAGGGCCGGCCAAGCAGCGATGCGGATTGGCGAACGCCCTGTTCAGGGTACACAGTTTGGGGCACCCGCGCCGGGCAACCATGAGGATGAGCAATAGCCCGAGGGCTGCGTCCATTTCAGACCCTTAAACCCCCAGGCTCTTGGCTCTTGCGATCGCACAGGCTAAGATGCGTTCAGGAATTGAAAAGGTATGCATACGACCGTCCAAACGTTGACGCTGGGCAAGCGGAAATTCGTGGTGGTTCCCGAGAAGGACTTTCGCCGATTGCAGCGCAAGGCCGAGGAGATCAGCGCTCAGGACAAGGGTGACATTGCCGAAGCCAAGCGCCGGGAGCACGAGCCTTCTGTGCCGTTAGGTGCTGTCCGCAAACGACTGGGGCTGTGAGCGTGAGCTACACCGTCAGCTTCAAGGCCAGCGCCGACAGGGCCCTGGATAAGCTGCCCAAATCCGTGCAAGCCCGCATGGTTGAAAAAGCCGTGGCCTTGGCGCTTGATCCGCGCCCGCCGGGTGCCGTGAAATTGGCCGGGACCAG
>JAJXSS010000065.1:12801-13414 GCA_021784455.1 Planctomycetota bacterium | reverse complement strand
TCTGTTTGTTGGATTTATAGGCGAAAATCTCCTTCACCCGCTTCATCAGGGCGTCGGGATCATCCGGCATCAGTTCCAGTTCCACCCCCACGATGAACTGGGCCGCGATGTTGGTCTTGCGATAGGAAAACACCAGGTCGTCCCGGTCCCGGTAATAGACCTGTCCCGACTGGTCCATCACCTGCACCCGCAGGACCGACCGGCCGATGTCCCCGTAGACCCCGCCGGCGTTCATGCGCACCGCCCCGCCCACGGTGGCCGGAATGCCCGCCAGACATTCCGTGCCCCCCAGCCCCTCCTTGGCGTTGTCCAGCACCAGGCGGGCCAGGTCGAAGCCCGCCCCCACGGTCACCAGGTTCTTCCGGGAGTGCCACTGCTTGAAGGCCGGGTCATCCAGACGCACCACCACGCCTTGAACCCCCTCATCCATCACCAGCAGGTTGGCCCCCGCCCCCAGCACGTAGACGGGCACACCCGACTCGTAGCACTTCTGGGCCAGGGTCGCCAGTTGCTGCAGGGAAGAGGGATGGGCCAGAACCTGGGCCGGCCCGCCCACACCATACCACGTCAGCGGCCCCAGGGGCACGTTCAGTTCGTGGCGGATGCTGAGCTC
>JAJXSS010000065.1:0-12791 GCA_021784455.1 Planctomycetota bacterium | reverse complement strand
GAGCTCTTGGAGAAGAGACTGCATGGAAGGTAATTTCTGATCGATGATCACTGATCTCTGATCGGCTGGCCGATCCTGACCAGCCCAACAATGCCTGGCGGATTGCGGCGCTACCCCGCCGCAGCATTTCATCCCGCGCTTGGCACTTAGATCATAAATCAGAAAGGAGGGTTCTGGAATCACGGTGTACGGTGGCCTCGATCCAGCCCCCGCCCAGCACCGCTTCGCCGTCGTAGCACACCACCGCCTGGCCGGGGGAAATGGCGAACTGCGGCTCATCGAACTGGACCTCCAGCCGATCCGGGGCGGTCGCTCGCACCCGGGCCGGGGCCGGCGGGCTGTTGTAGCGGATCTTGGCCTGGCACGGCCGCCACTGGCCCTCTTCGGGGGGATCCGCCAGCCAGTTGGTCTGCCCGGCCGTCAACCCAAGGGCGTACAGGTCCTGTTTAGGCCCCACTGTGATGGTGTTGTTCGGGGGGTCCTTGCCGGTGACGTAGATGGGGTAGCCCAGGGCCACGCCCACCCCGCGGCGCTGGCCGATGGTGAAATGCTGCTGGCCCCGGTGCCGGCCCACAACCTGGCCCGCCCGGTCCACCACCGGCCCCGGGCGGACCGCCTCGGGCGTCTGCCGCTCAATCAGCCGGCCATAATCCTGATCCGGCACGAAACAGATCTCCTGGCTGTCGGGCTTGTCAAACACCGGCAGCTTGCGTTCCTGGGCGATCTGCCGCACTTCACTCTTCTTGAGGTTCCCCACCGGCAGCAGCATGTGCTCCAGGCGATCCCGGGGGGCGCCGAACAGGACGTAGCTCTGATCCTTGCCGTGGTCGCGCCCGCGCAGGAGGCGCCGCTGCCCATCCACCGTTTCGATCCGGGCATAGTGCCCCGTGGCCACGGAATCGGCATCGATGGAGCGGGCATAGGCCCACAGCTTGCCGAACTTCAGCCAGTCGTTGCAGCGCACGCAGGGGTTGGGGGTCCGGCCGGCGTTGTATTCGGCCACGAAATAGTCGATCACCCGCCCGAAATCCCCCCGGAAATTCAGCACGTAAAACGGAATGTCTAAAAGTGCGGCCACATGCCGGGCATCGGCCGCATCATTGACCGAGCAGCAGCCCTGGTGATGCCCCCCGCCTTCGGCCGGATCGCACGTTTCCGGCTCCCCCCCACCCTCATCCACGCTGCCCAGGCGCATGAAACAGCCCACGACCTCATAGCCGTCCTGCTTCAACAGGGCCGCGGCGACCGAGGAATCCACCCCGCCGCTCATGGCCACCACAACTTTGCGGGTCCTGGCTGCAGTCATCAGACCCTGATTGTAGGCCCAAAACGGGGTTCGGCGTGGGCCGAAACCTGGCTGTTGTTTAACCCCCGCCTTATCGGCGCCTGGGCCGATATAGGTTACCCGCGTGGTGATGATCGGACTCTGGTGAAGCGCTCTGGTCCCGAGGCAACATCCCATGGGCCTTGGGAATCCCCATGTCGTGGTCTTGGCCGGCCCCAATGGCACGGACAACGCCACCACCGCCGCGGCGTTCCTCCGCCGCGCACTCGGTGTATCCGCGTCTTGATCAATGCGGAAGTGATCGCCACTACGATGTTACGGGGCCGAGATTCAGAACCCTTGCTTCAGGAGGACCTTCCGCGGCCGTTAGCCGCACTGGGGACAGGCTGACCTGGGAGGAGCTTTGCAGGACCTACAGTGATGCGTAAGAACATGCCCTATGGGGATATCACCCGGCTTTTTGAGGATGGCCGCGCCATGGATCGAGCGATGCACCGCGCCGTCAGTGAGGCCCTGGAAATGTACCGGCGGGCGGGCAAGCCCCGGGGCATCCGTGCGAATCCCGACGATCTCATACGTGAGCACGCGGCGGAGCGAAAGCCTGCGCCCGATGCCGGCGCAACGGATGGCCCCGAACGCAACCCCCAGCCGGGTCTGGCCCCTATTGGTCGGGCCCGGGCGGATTCGCCACCACACCCGTGTTGATCCCCACCGCGAAACGCCAGTGCGTCACCGGCGAGGCCCGGCACACCACCCGCCGCTGGTAGCCCGCAAACTCGTAATGCACATCCACCGCCTCATCCGCCAGCATCTTTTCGGCCGCAATCCGCAGCGATTCGCTGTTCAGCCGCCGTGGATCTTCGAAGATGTAGCGTGCATCGCGGTGCAGGATCACCGGCCCATCCGGATTCAGGCAGTAAAAGACCATGCTCGGCGGCAACGCCAACGCCTGTTCGACCCGCTGACTGAAGCGATCCAGAAACAGGCTCGTCCCCAGCGCCCCGATCACCTTGTCCCCTTCCTTCACCGGCACGGCCACC
This sequence comes from Planctomycetota bacterium, assembly GCA_021784455.1. Taxonomy (GTDB): domain Bacteria; phylum Planctomycetota; class Phycisphaerae; order Phycisphaerales; family Phycisphaeraceae; genus JAJXSS01. Next base: position 10,466 of record JAJXSS010000065.1, on the reverse strand, counting down.
ACCACCGACTTCTTGCCCGTGGACTTGCTGATCACCAGCACGCCCGGCACGCTCTGGCCCGCCATCAACGCCGGGAAATACGGTCGATCCGACAGGTTCTGCTCCGTTCCTCCCGCCTCCCCCGTGAAATAGCTCCCATCGGGCTTGGCGAACCAGATAATTCCCAGCGGCCGGTCGCCCTGGCTGGATTTGAGCGCCTCGTGCATTTTCTCCCACGCCCCGGAACGTACCGCCGGCGTCTGGGCCAGCACCGCCAGAGTCCGCAGTTCCTGGGCCAGCATCTGGTCGGTCAGGGCCATCATGGCGCTGACCAGGCTTCGGCCATACGTGCCGAAACCTTCCACGATCGCCCCCGTGGCCACCCGATCGGCCGGGTTGGCCTCCTCGCCCCTGGCCCCGGCGACCCAGCCCAGCATGACGAGCAGGGAGAACACGCAGCCATACACACGTGACGTCTTCATGTGGATCCCTCCCCAATGATGGGTGAACAGATCCCGCAGCCCGCGGCCCGAGACGCGGAAACCAGGGGGTGGGCCCAAAACGATCTGGGGCCGGCGATTCCTCGGCAGGTTCGTATCCCCATCCCCTGTGCAGTACCGCGTTTTCAGCCCGGCTGCGGTCGGCACAAATCCCGGGGACCTTCCCCGGGACCTCCTAGCGCACTATATCACTCCCCCCGCCCCCGACCAAGACAAAAATAACGCGCTGGGCCGGCCATCGCGCCGCCATCACGAGCCGGCTGAGTCGTGCGCCCAGTTCGTCTCCGGCGTGCGTGTGCGCCTTTTCGCGGATCAGCCAGGCCCGCCAAGGGCCCCGTTACGCCATCTCACGCAGGCGGGCGATGCGCTGGCTGGTGGGAGGATGCGTGGCGAACAGGCCGGCGATCCGCTGGCCCATGGTCACCGGCTCGATGATGAACAGGTTGTGGAAGGCCGGATTGACCCCCTCCATCGGCACGCGTTTGCCCACCGATTCCAGCTTCTCCAGGGCGCTGATCAGGCCGTTGGGCGAGCCGGCCAGTTCGGCCCCGTCGTGGTCGGCCACGTACTCCCGGCTGCGGCTGATGGCCAGTTGGATCAGCGAGGCGGCGATCGGGGCCAGCAGGATCATCAGCAGCATCAAGATCGGATTGCCTTCCCGGTCGCGCGAGCCGCCGAAAAACAGTCCCAAGTAGTACAGGAAGCTGATGGCCCCGGCGATGGTCGCAGCCACGCACGAGGTCAGCGTGTCCCGGTTCTTGACGTGCGACAGCTCATGCCCCAGCACGCCTTCGAGTTCATCGTAGGTGAGCAGCCGCAGCGCCCCCTGGGTCACGGCCACGGCCGCGTGTTTGGGGTTGCGCCCGGTGGCAAAGGCGTTGGGCGCCTGCTGGGGGCAAATGTAGACCCGGGGCATGGGCAGGCCGGCGTTATCCGCCAGGCGCTTGACCATGTGCACCAGATCGGGGGCGGTCTGCTCGTTGACCTCCTGGCCCTGCATGGTGGCCAGGGCGATCTTGTCGGAATAAAAATAGGCGATGCCGTTCATGAGCACGCCAAAGGCAAAGGCGATGATCAGCCCCTGCATCCCGCCAATGACCTGCCCCAGAGCCAGCACCAGGGCGAACAAGGCCGCCAGAAAAACCGTGGTCTTGAGATTGTTTGTGAAACGCGTCATGGCTACTCACTGCCCAAGGCGGGGGGTAATGCCCGGTACAGCCGGGGTTCCTCTCGGCCTCTCTATATATCAGTATGCAATCGGTGTGCCCCCGGTTCGTGCCTTGGGATCACGCTGGGGGCTGATCCCCCACCAGTCCCCTGCCGTCCCGGCAGCTTTCAGGCCACATCGGCAGTCGCAGGGATCCCACAGAATCAACGTTGCTCGGAATAGATAGACGGCCTGGCCTGCTGGCCTAAAGAAAAACCCCGCTGCCGCCGAAGCGACAACGGGGCGGAGGGGAGAAAGCTTGTTTATGTCTCATTTCGGCCTGCTGGCCTGACTGACTGTACTTTTTATCCCAAAATTAAAACGCGGTCAAGAGCAGCTTGCCTATTTTGCCATAATTGTTATTTACCTAACTTTTTCCACAATCTGTCGTGGGTCAGAAGCGCCGCCCCCACAATACCGGCATCGTCGCCCAGTTTGCTGCCGACAATCCGGCAGCAGCGCATCTCGGGTGGGAACACCCGGCTTTCGAACGATTCCCTGACCCCATCGACCCACATTTTGCCCACCGAGTCGGACAGGCCACCGCCTATCACAACACACGGTAAGCTTAGCAAAGTCACACAGTTAGCAACCGCGACCCCGACGTATTCAGCGGCCTTCTTCAGGAGCTGAAGCGTCAGTTCGTCCCCCATCTGAACCGCCTTGGCCAGCACCTTGGATCGGATCGCCTCCAAGTCGTCGCCGACCAACTTGGTCACCCGGCTGGGGTGGTGGGCCGCAATCAACTGTTTCAACAGGTTTACTACGGCCGTCCGGCTGGCGTTGTTCTCCAACGTTCGCCGCCCCAGGGGGGCATCAGCCATTATGACGGTATGCCCGATCTCCCCCGCACTCAAGCCGTGCCCGTAGTAAATCTCGTTATTCAAGACCAACCCCCCGCCGATGCCCGTCCCGACCCACACCGCCAGCAAGTCTCTGTAGCCCTGGCCAGCCCCGGCCCGGAACTCGCCCCAGGCCGCCACGTTCGCATCGTTGTCCACCACCACCGGCATCTTGAGTTTCTTCTGGAGTTGCTGGGCCAGGGGCACGCGGGTCCAACGCAGATTGACCGCGCGGACCACCAATCCCTTGTGAATATCGATGGTGCCCGGGGCTCCGATGCCCATGGCCCCGATCTGGGCGATCTTAAGCCCGGCCTCGTCCACCGCCAGGCTTACCGCCTTCACGACCCGGTCAATGACGGCCGCCACCCCATCCTCGGCATGCGTCTTGACCTTGGCCCGCGCCAGCAGCTTGCCCTTGGGGTCCAGAACACCGGCCTGGATATTGGTGCCACCCAGATCCACACCCACACAGGGGCGGTTTTGGGGACGGAGCATGAGAGGGTCCTTCCTGGATGATCTCGGATCGCTGATCTGATGATACCCACCAACCTCCGCGGCGATCCCGAAACCTTCCAGCCCCCAGAGGGGATCGGGCAGATCATCGATCCGAAATCAAAGATCAGAGATTCTTTTCATTCGGTGCTGATGCCGCGGAGGCGCATCTTAACCTCTTCGGGGTTCAAGGCCGCAGCCTGGGCCTCACGCGGGTGGACGAGCTGGTGGTTCACCAGGTCCACCAGGCTGTCGGTGAAGGTCTGCATCCCGGCCTCGCGGTTCTCGCGGATCACGCTGTTCAGTTCGTGCTCGCGCCCTTCGAGGATGAACTTGCGGGTGGCCGGGCTCTGCAGCAGCACTTCGACGGCGGGCACGCGCTGGATTTCCTTTTTCAGCGTCGGCAACAGCTTCTGGTACACGAAGGCCTGCATCTGATAGGCCAGCATGTTGCGGATCCCCGGGCGCTCCTCATTGGGGAACAGGTCATAGATGCGGCCGAAAGCCTGGGAGGCGGAAGAGGCGTGAATGGTGCCGAACACCAGGTGGCCGGTTTCGGCGGCCTGCAGGGCGGCCTCGAAAGTTTCCTTGTCGCGCATCTCGCCGATCAGCACCACATCCGGATTTTCCCGCACCAGGGCCTTGAGACCCACGGCGAAGCTGGGCGCATCGATGCCCACTTCACGCTGGTTGACGACCGCCTTGGCATCGTTGAACAGGTACTCGATGGGGTCTTCCACCGTCACGATGTGGCAGGGGCGGATCTGGTTGATGTGCTCGACCAGCGTGGCCAGCGTGGTGCTCTTGCCGCTGCCGGTAACGCCGGCGATCAGCACCAGCCCCTGGGTGTAGCCAGTGATCTGCAGCAGGGATTCAGGCAGGTTCAGCTCCTGCACGCTCAGGATGCGGGGGTTGACCCGGCGGGCGGCGATGGCGCTGCGGCCGCGGGTGCGGAAGATGTTCACCCGGAAACGGTGCGTGGCATCCAGATTCACCCCGATGTCCAGCGAGCCCTGCTCCCCATACGTCTGCCACTGGGCTTCAGTCAGTGACTGCTCGATCCACTCCTCGAAGTCCTCCTCGTCCAGGGGCGGCACGTTGGTGGCTTTGAGCAGCCCGCGCAGACGCAGCTTGGGCACCTGCCCGCCGCGCAGGAGCAAGTCTGAGGCCTCGAAACGCACGGCCGCCTCAAAATAGCGGCGCAGCGGGGTGCGGGTCAGCAAGGGCTTTTCCGCGTGGGCGTGGGGGGCCCCGGCGGGGGCCGCGCTCTCTTCCATCGCCATGGGCGCCTCGACGGGTCCGGCATCTTCCATGGGCTCGGGCAGAGGCACATCGGTCAGGGGGGCATCTTCGGCCATGGGGTACTCCAGGGAAGCTGCATTCTAACAATGAGCCGTGCTCACGCGGAGCCCCTTACCCAGGGCCAGGGGCCGGGAGGCCCGCACCCATCAGCCGGCCTGGGCGAGGCTGGCCGCAGCATCGGCCAGGAGCAGGGCGGAGAGCGGATGGCCCGCGCGCCGAGGTTGGCCGGCGGCGGCCGGGGGGCCGCCCTGGAGCATCAGGGCCTCGATCTGCTGGTCGGCAAAGATGGAGGTATCGGGCCAGCGGGCAAAAGCGGCCAGGGCCCAGGGCTGAGCGGTGGCGTGGTCGGGCTGGGTGTTTTCCACGTGGTAGGCCGCCACTTCATGCACGCGCTGCAGCCAGCGCGGCCAGCGCTCCAGAAGGGCCAACGCGGCCAGGGCGTGCAGCCCGGTCAGTTCACGCCAGGTCCAGCCTTCCAGCGACTCCTGGGGATCCAGGGGACTCAGCGCCCCACCGGGGCCGGGGTGGGCGAGGATTGTTTCGACCACGGCCCGCACACGCTGGGCATCGGCCGCCCGGCCCAGCACCCGGCCCGCCTGGGCCAGACACAGGGCCTGCCACAGCACGCGGGGGCGCTCGGCGGGGCTGGGAGGCGTGTCCGCGAAAGCCCCCATTGCCCGATACGGGGCCAGGGCCATGGGAAGGGCGGGCTCGATGCGGGCCTTTAGGCCCGGCGGCAGGATGGCGTAGCATCGCTCCAGGGCGGCCAGGTGCAGGTGCAGCACCAGGGGGTGATAGACATCGCGCACGTGGCCGGCCCCATCGTGGACGCCGGGGGTGGTGCCCGCCGCACCGGCCACGGCCAGCAGACGCCAGCCCTCGGCCAGGGCGATATAGGAGGCCGGATCGTCCTCCAGCATCAGCCGGGCCGCGGGCGCCGCCAGGGACACAGCCAGATCCGCAGCGCCGGCGCCTTGGGCCGGGGCCGGGGGATCGGCGCCGGCCGGGGCCAACCCCTGCAGCGCCAGCCGCGACACGAAGGCCCAATAGCGGCTAAACTCCTCTGCCATCATGGAAAATCCTACGAGGTGATTCGCGTATGACCAAATGGATTGATGTGGGACCCCAGCAGGACCTGCCGACCGGCCGGCGCCAGTGCGCCAAGCTGGAAGGCCAGAGCATCGTGGTATTCAACCTCGAGGGCCGGTATTACGCCCTGGAGAACCGTTGCACCCATGCAGGGCTGCCTCTCGAAGATGGCGACCTGAGCGGTTGCGCCCTGACCTGCCCCTACCACGGGTTTACGTTCAATATCACCAACGGGCAGAACGTGGATGACCCCAAGGACACGCCCGTGCGGACCTACCCGGTGAAGTGCGAGAACGGGCGGGTGCTGGTGGGGCTGGAGCCGTTGTTTTGAGAGGGGCAGACCGAGGATTGCAGATAGAGGATTGCCGATTGCAGATTGAGGGATGGGCCGCCCACGCCCAGAGGCAACCGTCTGCGACATGACCCGCAAGGTCTGCAATCTGAAACCCAAAATCGGCCCTCTGCAATCATCCCCTGGTCCCCGTAACCCGCCGCCCCGAGGAGCCTGCCATGCTTGCCCCGGTCCTGAAAGAAATCGACCAGACCACCGATCCGGCCATTGAGCGTCTGCGGCAGTATCTGACCATCCCCAGCATCAGCGGCAGTCCCGCGCACGTGGCCGAGGTGGCCCGGGCCGCCCACTTCACGGCCGACGCCCTGAAGGCCTGCGGCCTGACGGCCCGGGTGGAGAAGACCTCGGGGCACCCCCTGGTGGTGGCCCAGACGACCCCGGACATCGTGGCCAACCCGGGGGCGCCGCGGGTTCTTTTCTACGGGCACTACGATGTGCAGCCCCCGGAACCTCTGGAACTGTGGGCCAGCCCGCCCTTCGTGCCCACCCTCCGCGACGGGGCCATCTACGCCCGCGGGGCCAGTGATGACAAGGGGCAGGTGCATGCGTTCCTCGAGGCGGTGGGGGCATGGATGAAGGTCCACGGCAAGCTGCCCGGGCCGCTGACGATTCTGATCGAGGGCGAGGAAGAAGTGGGCAGCGCCGGCCTGACGGGCTACCTCAAGGCCCACGCCAAAGAGCTGGCGGCCGACATCGTGCTGATTTCGGACACGCACCTGTGGGCCCCCGGCATTCCCGCGATCATTTACGGGCTGCGCGGCCTGGTGTACTTCGATGTGCAGCTCTACCACGCCCAGAGCGACACGCACTCAGGGATGTACGGGGGCAGCTACGCCAACCCCCTGACCCTGCTGACCCAGGTGCTGGGGCAGTTGTTCGACGAGGAGCATCACATCACCATTCCCGGGTTTTACGAGGATGTGGCGGAACTGTCGGGGCAGGAGTTGGCCCGCTGGCAGGAACTGGGCTTCGATGAGGATGCTTTCCTGGCCCAGATCGGCGTGCACGAGCCGTTCGGGGAAAACGGATTCGACACCCTGAGCCGGCGCTGGGCCCGGCCGGCGGGCGACCTCAACGGTATCTGGGGCGGCTATCAGGGCCCGGGGTCCAAGACCATCATTCCCACCATGGCCGGGGCCAAGGTCAGCTTCCGCATTGCCCCAAACCAGAAGGCCCAGCGCATCGCCCGCCAGTTCGAGCACTGGCTCAAGAGCTTCGATGTGCATGGCTGCGCCTGGAAGGTCACCAGCTACACCGCCTGCGACCCGGTGCTGCTGCCCGTGGATTCACCCTGGATCGCCAAAGCGGCGGTGGCCATCGAACACACCTGCGGCCGCAAGCCGGTCCTGGCCCGGGACGGGGCGACGATTCCGGTGGTTTCCTCGTTCAAGAGCCTCCTGGGGCTGGACAGCCTCCTGGTAGGGTTCGGCCTGTCGGATGACAACCTGCACGCCCCCAATGAGAAATTCGGGCTGAGCAACTACACCCTGGCCCGGCGGACGCAGGCGGCGCTGCTCCAGGAGCTGGCCCGGTGAAAGGAAGGAATTTCGAATTCTGAGTCTGGATTGGCGCTGGGGGAAGAGGCGCGGACGTCGCAGCCAGCAGGGGCTCCGCACACCGGTCCCTGGGGGCGTGGTAAACTGGGAGTGGGCAGATCCATACGGGGGTTTGTCATGAGTGAGATGGCCAGCGGAGTCGTACCGGAGCAGAGGTCCTCTGATGACGGGGGAAAAGTGATTCCGTTTGAGCTGCCCTGTGCCGGCTGCGGGTATGACCTGCAGCAACAGCCGGTGAAGGGGCGGTGCCCCGAGTGCGGGCGCCCCGTCCGCGAGGCCCTGGCCCAAGACCGCCTGATCTTCGCTCCGCGCAGTTGGTGGCGCAAGATGCGCACCGGGTTGTGGATCGTCATCATCCTGCCGGTGTGGATGGTGGGAGGAGGCTTCCTGTGGGGGATTCTGCGGCGCGCCATGGTGGTGCGGACCGTGGCCGGACCGGCACATGGGATGGATCGCGACCTGATGCGCTGGATCGAAGCCGGCATGTTCATCTTGTTGGTTGCGCTGCCCGCGCTGGCGGCCCTGCTGGCGATGATCTTCCTGACCGCGCCGCGCCGGGGCCCGCGTTGGGGGCCGTGGCTTGACCCGGTGGCCCTCTTGGGCCGGCTGGGCGGACTGACTCTGGTGGTCCTGATGGCCCTGGTGTTTGCGGGGCAAGTGCTGCACTTCCGCTTTGCCTGGCTGAATGGAGAAGTGCCGGCGTTTCTTTCGCTGGCCGCGCCGGTGGCCCTGATCGTGGCTTACGTGTGCATCCAGCGCCGCCTGGCGTTGCTGCTGGGCAGGCCGGGCCTGGCCCAGTGGGCGGCGGTGAACATCGCGGCCGTCGTGCTGCTGGTGGGGCTCCTGATGCTGGAGTCGCGGGAGATCTTTGCAGCTTCGCCCTCCGGCCAACGCTCCGCGGCCTTGGGGGTCGCCTTGGGGCTGACAGCCCTGTTCCTGGCAGTCAGCACGTTCACCCTCTCCATCCTCTGCCTCATCCACATCCGCGGCGGCTATCGCGTGGCCAGGAACATGATGAACCACACCCAGATCATCGCCGCCCTCCGCGCCGCCGCCGCAGCATCAACCTGAAATCTGGATTCTGAGATTTCACTGCGGATAGCGCACATCCGGCATCCTTCTCACTGCCCAAACAGATCTCCGGGGGCCACCATTCCCTTCTCATCGAAATACTTCAGCGCCTCTTCCACGGAAGCAAACACTCGGGTGGCCGTCTCGGTGACGAAGGGGCTGGGGTGGCGCCGGGGCTTCCAGACGACGTAGACCTCCTTGCCGTGCTCGAAGGCGTGCTGCAGTTCGCGTTCCACGCCCGAAGACAGGCCGGGCAGGCCCCCCGGGAGTTCGGGGACGTAACTGACGATCATGTCGGACTGGTCGATGAGCTTGAAGTCACGGGCGTAGATCTGGCCGTCGATGTCGCCGGCCACATCCAGCACCTGCTTGACCGAGACGCTGAACGCGCGCTGGCCGTTGGCAAAGCCGCCCTGGGCGACTTCCAGGAAGTCCTGACCCTGGCGGGCGGCGGCGATGGCCCGTTCCAGGAGGAGTTTTTCATCCACATCCCCGGGGTCGAAGGTGATGAACCTCCGGGCCAGCACCCCCCGGAACTTGTCGATCTCGGCGAGCACCTCGGGCATGTCCACCACGTGGCTCATGGGGAAGGAAGGGTAGACCTTGCGCAGTTGCGGCCGGCAGACCAGGCGGTAGCAGGTGTTCACCGTCTGGCAGAGCCGGCCGCGGGACAGGATGCAGAAGTTCCCCGGGGTGCCCAGGGCCTGGGCCAGCAGTTCGGTGGCCATGATCTCTTCTTCGCGCCAGACCATGAGATCCTTGAAGGTGGCATCGCTGGTGTGCTCATCGTGCAGGCGGCGGTGCACGGTCTCGATGTTGTCCACCAGGCAGATCAAAAAGTCGGGGGCGAACTGGCGCACCTGGTCGAAGTCGAAGGCGGCGAACAGGCCGTGACGCCAGCGGAAGGTGGCGTGGGTGTTGACGATGACGTTCTTGCGGCCCCGGCTCTGGGTGATGACATCCTTGAAAACGCTGCGGCGCAGGGCGTTGAGGCGCGACAGGGGCAGGTCCAGGATGCGCCCCGGGCGCACATCGGGGGCCTCGGTGTACATCAGGTCGCCGATGTGGTAGACCTCCACCGCGTCCCCCGAATTGCCGGCCAGGCGGGCCACATCGTCGAGGTAGCTTTTCTTATTCATCCCGACCTGGCCGGTGACGATGACACGCATGCATGACTCCCGCGGTTGGCGAAGGCAAAACGGCAATTATAGCGGAGCAACCCCTTGATTCGTTAACGCGGTCCGGCGTGGATTCGTGGCCTCGGCCATCCGCGCCGGTGGTGGCAGGCGCGGGCGTGGGGCCCCGGTGCGACCTGACCCAAGAACGGATTGATCCACTGACGCGTCAACGAAGGGACGATTTGCCATGCTTGCCGCTTGCCCCCGATCCGCTCTGGCGGCATGATGATGTCAGCCGTGCCGCCGGGGCACGATTCGACTCACCCTTCTTACGAGGGCCTTGTCATGGGCGGCCAAGTTCTGCTGATCATTGTTCTGATCGTCGTCATCCTCATCGTCCTGGTCTTCCTGGCCCTGGTGGCCCAGTTCGCCAACCTGTGGATTCAGGCCCTGTCCTCGGGGGCCCGCGTGGGCTTCACGGACCTGATCGGCATGAAGTTCCGCAAGGTGGATCCGCGGGTCATCGTGATTTCCCGCATCCGGGCCCTCAAGGCCGGCCTGCAGATCTCCACCCCCCAGCTCGAGGCCCAGTATCTGGCCGGCGGCCGGGTGCCCAACGTGGTGACGGCCCTGATCGCCGCCGACAAGGCCCGTCTGCCCCTGCCCTGGGACCACGCCTGCGCCATCGACCTGGCCGGCCGGGACATCCTCGACGCCGTACACACCTCGGTCAACCCCAAGGTCATTGACTGCCCCAATCCCGCCCGCGGCCACGACACCATCGATGCCGTGTGCCAGGATGGCATTCAGCTCCGGGTCAAGGCCCGCGTGACGGTGCGCACCAACATCGCCCGCCTGATCGGCGGGGCCACCGAAGAAACCGTGATCGCCCGCGTGGGCCAGGGCATCGTCAGCGCCCTGGGCTCGGCCGCCAGCCACAGGGGAGTGTGGGAGA
>JAJXSS010000064.1 GCA_021784455.1 Planctomycetota bacterium | reverse complement strand
CGGGGCAAGCTTTTCTACCGCCTGGCCCAGCAAGCCATGCAAGTCGAGCCCACGCAATACAAAAGGCTAATCCACCCCAAGGAATAGGGGTGGTTGAGCTAACTAGATACCCCTATCTCGAATTGGTCTGGGCATAAAAGGACTCAATAAATAAAAATATATTAACTTGCTTTTGCTCTTTCATCTTTGGGGTGGGGCATCCGGCGGGGGCGCCTTCCCAGGCACCAGCCGGCTGACCAACTGGCCGCGTACGATCGACCAGGAAGCCAGGTAGCCCACCAAAGCGCCTATCAGCACATCGGTGGGATAGTGGGCCCCCAGCAGCACGCGGGTAACGCCCACCACAATCACCATAGCGACCGCGAGGTACTTGAGACGTGCATAGAGGGCGGCCAGGAAGATGGACATCACCATGGCGGCCATGGAGCGGCGGCTGGGCATGGACCACAGCCGCCAAGTGCCGTGATGGAACAGATTCCAGGCGTGGGTCACGGTTCCATCGCTGAAGCGATAGGTCTGCCAGGGCAGCACAAAGGCCCAGGGATCATGGGCGGCTCGCGGCTGGGGGCGGCCCAGCAGGCACATGATCAGGACGCAGGCCAGGAACGCCAGGCCCATGCCCGCCCAGAGGTCCCACAGGCGGTGGCGGCGGTTTTCATCCAGCAGGCCGATCAGGGCGGTGACGAGGATCAGGGCGGAGAACTCACCCCACTGCTGAAGTGTGGCCAGACTGCGGTGCAGGCTGTCGCTCAGAGGCACGCTGCGGGCGGCGTGGCTGATGGTGTCGTCGAAGGGCAGCAGCAGAGCCACGGCGGTGGCCGTCAGCAGGATGAGCTTCAGCGGCCGCAGCCAGCGGGCGGGCCGGGGGGCGGGCAGAATGGAGCTGGGATCGGGATGGGTCATACGGGGGCGTGGGAAGGAGAGTGCGATGATAACATGGCGGCGGTTTGGCAGCGGGGAGCCGCAAACGATGGGAAGGCAAAGGATGAGCGATTTTTCCAGAGAATTGGCGGTGGCAGTCCAAGCGGTGCGGCAGGCGGCGCGGGTCTGTATGGCCGTGCGGGCCGGGCTGCACCAAGCGGACGCTGTGTCCAAGACGGACCAGTCGCCGGTGACGGTGGCGGATTATGCCTCCCAAGCCGTGGTGGCGTCGGTGCTGCGGGCCCAATGCCCGCAGGATGTTCTGGTGGCCGAGGAGAGTGCCGCGGAGCTGCGCCGGCCCGAGGCGGCGGCGGTGCGCCGCGCGGTGGTGGAACGGGTGGCGGGGGAGCTGGGGTCGCAGGCGGGTGAAAAGCAGGTACTCACCTGGGTGGACTGCGGGCAGGGGGGCGGCGCTGGTGGGAATCCCGAGCGATTCTGGACGCTGGATCCCATTGATGGAACCAAAGGATTTTTGCGCGGGGACCAGTACGCGGTGGCTTTGGCCCTGGTGGTGGCTGGCCGGCCGGTGGTGGGGGTGCTGGCGTGTCCCCATCTGGAGGTCACCGATGCGCAGGGCAAGGCCCGAGGGGTGTTGCTGGCGGCCGTGCGCGGGCAGGGGACGCGAGAACTGCTGCTAGAGGGTGAGGGATTGGAGCCGAGCCGGGCGGTGTGCGTCAGCCGCGTGAGCCAGGCGAGCCAGGCGCGGCTTTGCGAGTCGTACGAATCGGGACATTCCGATCATGATGCGGCCGGGGACGTGGCCCGGCGGCTGGGCCTCACGCTGCCGCCGGTACGGATGGACAGCCAGGCCAAGTATGCCTGCGTGGCGCTGGGGCGGGCGGAGTTGTATCTGAGGTTTCCCACGGTGGCTACCCGGCCGGAAAACATCTGGGATCACGCGGCCGGGGTGATCGTGGTGGAAGAGGCGGGCGGGCAGGTCAGTGATTTGGCGGGCCAGGGTCTGGATTTCAGCCGCGGGTCCGGGCTGACGGCCAACCGCGGCGTGGTGGCCAGCAACGGCCTGCTGCAGGAAGCGGTGCTGGCGGCCCTGCGGGGAACAGGCGATTGAATGACGAAGGCACGAAGACGCGACGAACACAGACGAGAGCATCGAACCACCAAGGCCACCAAGCACCAAGCAGAAGAGAGAATACAGAAAGCAGAAAGCAGAACAAGAGGTTTTTCTCTTGGTGCTTCTGGTGTGCGTGGTGGTTCAACGCTCTCTTTTGCTTGTCCTTTGCGTGTCTTGGTGTCTTCGTGGTTCGGTCTTTTCGACAAAAAACCGGCCGGTCCCAGGGGAGGACCGGCCGGTCAAAGGCCTCCGTCACCGGAGGGTGGCGGAGGTAGAGTTACGAACTCTTAGAACAGGAGCTGATACTGAGCCCGCAGGACGAGCTGGTTGCGCTCGCCATTGGCGTCCTGCAGCAGACCGACCGCGGTGGCCCGAGGATCAGCGGCCAGCGTGTTGATGAGTTCACCGTCCACGGGGTCCAGAGCCCACAGCACGTCCAGACTGAACTTGGCGTTGTGCTTCTGCTGGTAGATGTTGACGCCCGCGGTGATGAAGCTGTAGCTGTTGCGGGAGTTGGGGCCCAAGTCGTTGGAGTAGAGGAATTCCCAACGGCCGAAGGGTTCGACCTTGTCATTGATGTTGTAGGAGGCCTGCGCCACCACGCCGTAGATGGACGTGGTGCTTTCGGGCAGGTTCTGGTCCCACAGCTCATGGGCGCCGGTCAACGAGGCGAAAACGCCCCAGCCCTGGTTCTTGTACTGGCCATCAACCGTCCAGGCCAGTACCTTGTTGCGGGGCAAGGAGGTCGGAGTGGGATCCGGCTCGTCGTAGTGCACCGCGGCGCCGATGAAGGCGGCCATGGGATCACCACCCCAGCTCGTGAAGTCGTCGGCCTGCGACCAGTCGCCGGCCAGCTTCACATCGCCGCGGGCAGTGATGCCGAAGGCCCGCTGATCGCCAGCGAAGTCCTTGCTGGCGGGGAAACCGTCCGGGGCATCCACGTTGTACTGACCGGAGTGCATACCGTCGTTGAAATTGGCGGTCAGCCGGACGTTGTCCGTGGCATCCCAGTTCACGCCCAGGCCCTGAACATAGCCGGTACCCATGATGTAGGAAACCAGCGAGCGTTCCACGGCGAGCTGGTTGGAAGCCTCAATCATGTCTTCCTTCTCGAACGTGTCCTTGAACTCGCCGCCGAACAGGGTGAGGTTATCAGCCAGCTTGTAGCTGAGCTTGATGACCGAGGCGCCGACGGCATTGGTGTTACGATCCACGACCAAGCGGACGAAGTAGCCGATCCGCGGATCGGCGACATGGCCGGAGAAGGTGAGGTAGGTGCGGGTGAGTTCGAAGCCACCCTGGCTGCCCTTCTGATCGCCGTTGCTTCCACCCGTCTGCTGGAAGCTGTTCATGTAGCGGAAGTCGATCTGGCCGTTGACCTTCATCAGGAACGTGCCGTCATCGCTGGCGATGAAGAACCCGTTCTGATACCCGGCGGTGGCGCCGGAGGCAGCCAGGCTGGCGCGGGTGTCGGCATCGCTGAGCACTTCGCGCACCAGAGCCTTGACTTCCTGGGCCCGACGGGCGTTGAGCCAGTTCTGGTCCTGTTGGTCCTGGACCTGGGCCAGGCGCGCCTCCAGGGACGCCACCCGGGCCTTCAGGTTGGCCTCTGTGGCATCGTCGGCGCGTACCACGCCGGACAAGCCCAGCAGGCACCCGATGCCTAAGGCTAACAACATTCGTTTGTCCATCGTCGCTCTCCTTTCAAAGGAACCCGATGAGCCCGGCACCCCTGAGTCATCCACCCTGGATTGACTGGCCGGGACCCATCATCCGATCACTCTCGAACGAAGCATCGGCACCAACGCAGTGCCGAACACAGACTACGGATTATTTCATTACCGCCCACATACGGTCGCTTCAAACCGGCGTGTGTTCATCTCTGATCGCCGGTGTTCAGCTTGCCTGAATGGTCGCTCATGCGAAGGAAGCTGCGTGGCAGGCCACCCTAAACATCCGTTAGCACATTTCTAACCTGCCTTTAACGCTATTTGAGTTATCCTCAAGGGTTTTGTCAACACATATCGGGTCGGCGACGCCAATTGGGGAAAACCGCCGTACCCCTAAAGCGCGGACCGCCGCCGAGCCTTGGGCAGACATCGGACCGCTTTCCTCTCATCGTTCGATTCAAGGGGGGAATATGAGAATTCAATAAGCAACGACGTCCGATAACTCGGATAGAATATTCCCTCGGCGCCCATCCCAATCCATCAAAACGTCCGTAACCAATTTGCATATAACGTCTTACATTGAAATGGCCGCGCCATCTCGTACCAGAATCAGGGTTACCTCGACAGGTCCCAATACGCTCGTTGGGTAGCACACATCTTGGTCCTGTAAACAGAATTGGGGATGGGGCTGGAGATGGTAGTGCCCCGGCGAGGGCTGGCTGGGAAGCTCAGGCACGATGTCGGCCTGATGCCGCGTGGCGGCATCAAAGAACGCGATTTTCCACATTGCGTCCGGCGGAGTGTGGATGTCCCCCACTACGAACCGGCCGCTGGCGTCGCAATGGGAGTGGGTGTGCCCCTGGGGCCCGATGGTCTGGAGCCGGGCGATCAGAAGGTCCACCTTTCGGGTGCCGGTCTGATAATCGATATACCAGACGCTTTGGCCATCGCGATCCCACCATTCATGGCCGTAGTGGTCCGAGGATTGCGGGTCGGCCGGGAGAATAGGTCGGGCCTTCTGGCCGCGACGGATCAGCCACAAGCGAGCGCGGGTCTTCTGGGGTTGGCCGGTGACCGGGTCGGTCCACCCGTCCTGAGCCGGGAGCATCAGGTCGGGGTCTGTCGGGCAGATGCGCATCTCACGAAGAAACTGTTCGGGGGCGCGCTGCAGAGCGGCCATCGCTTGGAGGAGAGATGTCCAGGGTGACAGTTGCCAGGATTGGTTGTCAAATCCGCCCGGAACTCAGGCGTACGGTCCTGTACAATTCGTGGCCATGAGCATCCGCGTCTCCATCGTCGGGCCGACCAGTTACACCAGTCTTTATCTGATGCAGATTCTGCTGCGTCATCCGCAGGCCAAGCTCACCTACCTGGCCAGCCAGCGGGCGGAGCTGCCGGATGTGGAGAAGGAGTTTCCGCAGCTTCTGGGCCGGCTGTCGCCCGAGACGGTGGTGGGGCCGATCGACCCCCGGAAAATGGCGGAAGTGAGCGATGTGGCGTTTTTGTGCGTGCCGCACGTGGCGGCGATGCAGCATGCCCCCGGGCTGCTGGAGGCGGGGTTGAAGGTGATCGATCTTTCGGCCGACTACCGGCTGGCCAATGCGGCCCTGTACGAGAAGGTGTACGAACACGCCCACACGGACCCCCGGAACTTGGCCCAGGCGGTGTACGGGCTGCCGGAGTTTTTTGCCGAGAAGATCAAGGGGGCCAAGCTGCTGGCCAACCCCGGGTGCTACCCCACGGCCGCGGCCCTGGGCATCGCGCCGCTGTTGCAGCGGTCGCTGGCCAAGCCGACGGGGATTCTGGTCAATGCGGCTTCGGGCATCACCGGGGCGGGGCGGCAGGCCAAGCCGCACCTGCACTTTCCGGAAATGAACGAGTCGTTCGTGGCCTACAGCCCCGGGACGCACCGGCATCAGCCGGAGATCGAACAGACGCTGGCGACACTCAAGGGCGGCCCGGTGAGTCTGCTGTTCGTGCCGCACCTGTTGCCGCTGGCCCGGGGAATTCTGGAGACGATCTACCTGGACCCCGCGGATGAGGATGTGACCCAGGAGGAGCTGTTCGAGGCGTTTGAGGATGCGTATGAGGACCAGCCGTTTGTGCGCATCCGGCAGGATTTTCCCAATGTGAAATTCGTGCGCGACACGAATTACTGCGACATCAGCGTGCGGTTGTGCCCCCCCGGAAGTGAGAATGGTGCTACCAAGATTGTGGTGTTTTCGGCCATCGACAACATGATCAAGGGAGCCTCGGGTCAGGCGGTGCAGAACATGAACCTGATGTTCGGCCAGGCGCAGACGGCGGGGCTGGCGTAGGAAGAGGTTTCGATTTTTGATTTTCGATTGGGGGCGACGGCTGCATGGGGGTGGCGCGGGATCATAAGACCATGGACATGATGACGGGCCGGTTCTGGGAACGATTGCTTTTTGAGGCCCCGGGGCCGCTGGTGGTGACGCTGGTGTTGGTGGCCCTCGTCCTGTTCGTGCTGGCGCACCGGCGCAACAGTGTGCGGCTGCTGGTGGGGGCGGGGCTGGTGCTGATGGTGGCGGGCGGACTGTGGCTGCTGGCTTGGCTGGTGACCACACCGGCCGAGCGGCTGGCCGGGCAGGTGCGGCGGCTGGTGGCCCTGACGGCGCCCTACGACCGGGCCGGGGTGCAGGCCCTGCTGGCGGAGGATGTGGAACTGACGGGGCCCAGGGGGCAGGTCTGGCTAAAGGGGCGGGCTCTGCGGGTGGCCCTTGATCGGGCGGCGCAGATGTACCCGATCCGGCAGCAGAGCCTTGCCGGCGTGGGCGTGACAATGCTCAGCGATCACGCGGCCGAAAGCTCGCTGAAGGTGGTCAGCGTGCCGGCAAAGAGCGACTATTTCGACACCGTGCGGACCTCGTGGACGCTTGTCTGGCAGCGTGCGCCCGAGGGGGCCTGGAAGGTGCAGAGGATTCAGTGGGAGCGGTTCCAGGGCCAGGCGCCGAACGAATCCCTGATCCCGAAGTGAGCCGGGGGCCCAACCTGGTTACGCGGCTACCGGCGCTGCCGAGCGCAGGTTCGATCCAAGCCGTTGGCAGGCAGGGCCACATCCCGGGTACGATAAAACCGATCTGGACCAGGCCAACCGCAACGTTTTTCCCGGAGATCGCACAATGGCCAGAATCATGTGTTGGATGGCCACCGCAACTGCCTGTTTGTTATTGCATTGCAGTCTTGCCGTCGCCGCCGGGCCGCTTAAGGTGTTCATCCTGGCGGGGCAGTCGAACATGCAGGGCCACGCGCGTCTGCGTACCATCGACTACATATCCAAGTCGGCCGGGACCGCCGCGATGTATCACGACATCATCGGTCCGGACGGCAAGCCGCGCGTGTATGACCAGGTCTGGATCACCTACTTCTCGCAGGGCAGAAACGGCAGCGTCTATCGGAAATCCGGCCCACTGACCACCGGCTTTGGTGCCAGCGACGATGAGATCGGCCCCGAGCTCACCTTCGGCATCTATATGTACAAGCAACTCGGTGAGCCCATCCTCATCATCAAAACCGCCTGGGGCGGTACGAGTCTCAACACCGACTTCCGCCCGCCCAGCGGCGGCCCCTACCAGTTCAACGAAACCCAACTGGAACAGTTCAAGAAGCAGGGCAAGGACCTGGCCGCCGTGACCGCGCAGAAGGCGAAAGAGACCGGCCACTACTACAAGCTGATGATCCAGGATGTGAAGCAGGTTCTGGCCGATCCGAAGAAGTATTGCCCCCAATACGATCCCCGCCAGGGCTACGAACTGGCCGGCTTCGTCTGGTTCCAGGGCTGGAACGATCTGGTGGACCGCGGCACCTATCCGCATCGCGATCAGCCCGGGGGGTATGATCTTTACACGAAGCTGATGGGCGATTTCATCCGCGACGTGCGCAGCGATCTGCAGGCGCCCCACATGCCCTTTGTCATCGGCGTGCTCGGGGTGGGTGGCAAACTCGACCTCCAACATCCCAACCGGTACACGCCCATCCATCAGAACTTCCGCAACGCGATGGCCGCCGTCGCGAATCTGCCCGAGTTCAAGGGCACGGTGGTCAGCGTGCCGACCGCGGATTGCTGGGACCCGCTGCAGGACCAGGCCGAGGCCAAGGCTGGTCAGGTCAAAGCTGAGATCGCGAAGATGAAGCAGGACGGGCGCCGGTTCGGCAAGGGGGAAGAAAACAAAGTGTTCGGCGAACTGCTGGCCAAAACGCTGACGCCCGCGGAACTGGATGCCTACCACGGCATTTCCAACCAGCAGTTCCACTACATGGGCAGTGCCAAGATCCTGGGCTGCATCGGCAGGAAGTTCGCCGAAGCGCTGGGGCCGCTGGTGAAAAAAGAGTAGGCGCCCGGGAACGGGACGATTGCTGCCGCCGTTCAGGGGGGGCGACATGCTGTTGCCGGCCAGACCGGCTCAGAAATTTTCACGATGGGGCTCGATCATGGGCAGCCCTGAAGTATTACACGGGATGACGATGCGTTATCCGGCGACGCGCTGGCAGGATGCTCTGCCGACGGGCAGCGGTGTGGTGGGCGCGATGATGTACGGCCAGATCAGGCAGGAGACAATCCTGCTGAACCATGATGCGCTGTATTACCCGACCGAAAAGCCGCCGCTGGTGGACGTCAGCGATCAGTTGCCCGCCGTGCGGTCGCTGATGCGCGCGGGGAAATATCGGGAGGCGGCCGGTCTGATGACCAGCATTTACGCGGAGCGGCTCGGCAAAGCGCCTGCCTTCAGTGTGGCTCCCTACCAGCCTCTGGGTGCGATCAACCTGCAGACAACGAGCGACGAACCGTTCAGCAAGTATCGCCGCGGTGTGGATTTCGCCACCGGGCGCGCCTGGGTGCAATGGAAGACCGGCCCAACCACGTTCACACGCGAACTGTTCGTTTCACGGGTGACCGACACCATCTTCCTGCGCCTGGGGGGCAATCAACCGGGGGCGATCAACTGCCATCTCTCTCTGGGAAAACCGGACGACGAGCAAGCCGGCATCGGGTACTTTGGCAAGATCAACAGCGTGTCCTTCGACATGAGCCGGCAAAGCGACGCCACCCAGCGTGCTCTGAAGTTCTTCGGGAGTTATCCGGGGGATTTTCATTTCGGCGCCGCGGGGCAGGTTCGCGCGATCGGCGGCCAGATCCGCGCGAACGAGGACGGCCTGACCATCGCGGGCGCCGATGAGGTTGTGCTGCGGGTGCGTCTGTTCGTGAACGAGAGCCCCGACGCCGCGGCCGACCGCCTGCTGGCGGAACTGACGAATCAGCCGGAGGATTTCGACAAGGCCCTGCAGGAGCACGCCGCGGTGCATGGCGAACTGTTCCAGCGGATGACGCTGGAACTGCAATCGCCGCCGCGCCCCTCCGTTGAGCAGATGCTGATGGAGGCCTACGACGGCGATGTGCCGCTGGCGCTGATCACGACCCTGTTCGAGTACGGGCGGTACCTGCTGATCTGTGCCAGCCGCGCGGGCGGGTGGCCGGCCAATCTTCAGGGCCTCTGGAACGGCGACTATGTGCCGGCATGGGCGTGCGACATTCACATCGATGAAAACATTCAGATGAACTACTGGCCCGCCCTGCCCGGGGCCTTGCCCGAAACGGTCCTGCCGCTGTTTGATTACTTCGAGAAGCATCTTGAGGATTTCCGCAGCAATGCGTCGCGCATTTATGGTTGCCGAGGCATCCTGCTGCCGCTGGCGATGACGACGCACGGTCGCCTGGTGCACAATTCGTACTCCTCGTGGACCGCGGGCGCGGGCTGGATCGCTCAGCACTTTTACGACTACTACCTGTTCACCGGAGACAAGGTGTTTCTGGAACGCCGGGCGGTGCCGTGGCTCAAGGAAGTGGCGCTGTTTTATGAGGATTTCCTGCAACCGGACGAAGACGGCCGGCTGCTGTTCAATCCTTCGCTGTCTCCGGAAAACCGTCCTTCCAACAGCAACAGCATGCAAACCATCAACGCCACGATGGACGTGGCGGTCTGCCACGAGGTGCTGACCCATCTCTGCGACGCCTGCGAGCTGCTGGGCATCGAAGCCCAGGGGGTGGAGCGCTGGCGCTCGATGCTCAAGCGACTTCCCGATTATCAGATCAATGCCGACGGCGCGATGCGGGAATGGATCCACCCGGATTTCGACGACAACTATCATCACCGCCACCAGTCGCACCTGTACCCGGTGTTCCCCGGCCTGGAGATTACCCGGCAGACGCACCCCGAGCTGTTCGAGGCCTGCCGTGTCGCGGTCGAAAAGCGATTGGTCATCGGGCTCAACAGTCAGACCGGCTGGTCCATGGCGCACATGGCCAATATCTACGCCCGCCTCGGACAAGGCGACCGTTCCTATCAGTGCCTGGAGATCCTCACGCGCAGCAGCACGGGCCCCAACCTGTTCACCTATCACAACGACTGGCGCAAGATGGGCCTGAGCCTGGCGGGCAGCAGCCGCCAACAGCCCTTCCAGATCGACGCCAACTTCGGCTTTACCGCGGCGGTGCTGGAGATGCTCACCTACAGCAAACCGGGCATGATCAAGCTGCTGCCGGCGCTGCCGACCCAATGGACCAGCGGCCGCTCTACGGGCATCGCTTGTCGCGGGGGCGTCACCGTGGACGTGGCGTGGAATCAGACCAGCCGGTCACTATCCGCGAAACTGGTCAGTCGGGTTGCCCAGCAGTTGAGCCTCTACCTGCCCGCGATGGCGGGGCCTGTGACATTTGAATCCGGCCAGGCCGCGCGGTGGCATGATGCTCAGGGGTGCTGGATCGTGCATCTCCAAGCGCAGGAGCCGGTGCAACTGGGGACCGATGCACGGTGACGGCCGGCCGCGTGAGCCCAAGCGTGCCGCCTTGGGGCTTGAGGGCTGTTTCGTGTCCGCACCGCCCTGCCGGCGGGCAGGCAGCATCTTGTTCTGGACCGAGACGGCTGGCGGAGACCGGATGAATGGAGCCGACCGGGATCGAACCGGCAACCCCTGCCTTGCAAAGGCAGTGCTCTCCCAATTGAGCTACGGCCCCGAACCCCCATCCGGGGGAAGTCTGTGTCATCTTATCGGCCGGGGAGGGGGAAGGGAATTCGGCCAAGGACGGGGCCCGGGGAGAGTTCCCTGGCTGCGGGGACTGGCCGGTGGGCGCATTCCCTCCTAAACTTCGGTGATATTGCGGCCGATGCGCCCGGCAGCGGGCGCCGCGGGGTGGGGCAACAGCCGCCCATCCTTAGCAGATAAGGAAGCGGTGGGTGCGCAGACTTGACCCACCCTACGGGAGCAGGATTTCCACGGTATGACCACGATGACCGACCAGCATCCCTCGACCCGCCCCTCCGACCAGCTTTCGGGCGCGCAACTGATGCAGATGCTGCGTCAGATGCTGTTGATCCGGCGGTTTGAAGAGCGCACGGCCCAGAACTACCAGCAGGCCAAGATCGGGGGGTTCTGCCACCTGTACATCGGGCAGGAGGCGGTGGCGGTGGGGGCGGCCGCGGCGTTGCACGGGGAAGATCCCCTGATCGCGGCCTATCGCGATCACGGGCACGCCCTGGCGCGGGGGATGGACCCGCGCTACGCGATGGCGGAGATGTTCGGCCGCGTTTCCGGCTGTGCCAAGGGCAAGGGCGGGTCGATGCACTTTTTCGACAAGCCGCACCAGATGTACGGCGGGCACGCCATCGTGGGCGGGCAGGTGCCGCTGGCCGTGGGGCTGGCGTTTGGCATCCAGTACCAGCAGCAAGACAAGGTATGCCTGTGTTTTCTGGGGGATGGGGCGCTCAACCAGGGGGCCACGCACGAGTCGATGAACCTGGCGGGCATCTGGCGTCTGCCGCTGATCGTGGCGGTGGAAAACAACATGTATTCGATGGGCACGCACATCGCCCGCGGCACCTCGTGCGCCGAGGACCTGTCGGTGAAGGCGGCGGCCTACGGGCTGACGTTTGCCCGCTGCGACGGGATGGATGTGCTGGCGGTGTACGACACGTTCAAGGCCCTGGCCGATCAGGTGCGGGGCTCGACATGCAAGACCCTGGGGCATAACCCGGAGCGGGGCATCGGGGCGGCGTTCGTGGATGTGCAGACCTACCGCTTTAAAGGCCACTCGATGTCCGACCCGCAGAAGTACCGCAGCAAGGACGAGGTGGCTCAGTACGAGGAGCAGGATGCGATTGCCCGTCTGTCGCAGACGCTGCTGGAGCGGCGGGTGACGACCCAGGAACAGATCGAGGCCATCGATGCCGAGGTGAAGCAGCAGGTGCTGGACGCGGTGAAGTACGCCAACGAGGCGCCGCCCACGCCCATGGAAGAGCTCTACACGGATGTGTATGCGCAGCCGTACGGGCCGTATCAGCAGGGGAAGGCGCCGTTGCTGATGGAGGATCAGCAGGACTAGAATGGCCGCCAGGAGCAGTGCGGCATGATGGCCAATCGTTTTGCGGGGATGCGCGTGCGGGAAATCCTGGCGCAGAAGAAGGTAAGCGTGAGAAATGCGCCGTTGCCGCCGGGATCGCCAGACTGGCCGAACTTGGAAGACTGGGCGTGGGAGGATATCGAAGCTGCGGCCAAGGCCAATCGCCCGGGATTCAAGACGATCCGTAAGCTGCTGAGTGACGGGAGGTTCGACCGATGAAAACGACGACCGAAAACCTGTATACGCTGCTGGATCGGCTGCGCCGGGCCAAGATTCACTACCGTGTGCGCGACGATCGTGACGGTGCCGTATCCATCGATGTCGCGGTGCCCGGCGAGCGCTGGGAAATTGACGTGCTGGCGGATGGAACCATCGAGATTGAGGTGTTCAAGAGCGACGGGACGATGTTCAACGAATCCAAGCTTGAGGAGCTTTTTCGCAAGTTCAGCGATTAGGGTGGTATTGCGATTGGGGCCGTTTCTGGTAATGAGCGAGCCGAAAATCCGCCATGAAGCAATGGTTATATGATGCCGACCGTCCGTGGACCATGGTTGCTGTCACTACTGTGGTGTTGGTGCTTATAGCGGTGCTTGGATGGCTGGCAATCAGTAAGGTTTTCACATGGATCCACATTACGAGCTCTGTGGTCAATCCGTAACTGGATCGCGGCGAATGCGTCGCCACACTTAGCCAATACTTATGCGAACTATCCAATACAGAGAAGCCCTGAACGAAGCCATGTGTGAGGAGATGGAGCGCGACCCTTCCGTTTTTCTCATCGGCGAGGAAGTGGCCTACTACAACGGGGCCTACAAGGTGTCGCAGGGCATGCTGGAGAAGTTCGGCCCGGGACGGGTGATTGACACGCCCATCTCGGAGACAGCATTCTCGGGGCTGGGCATCGGGGCGGCCATGTACGGCCTTCGGCCGATCGTGGAGTTCATGAGCTGGTCATTCTGCCTGGTGGCGGCGGATCAGATCATCAACAACGCCCCCAAGATGCTGTACATGTCGGGCGGGCAGTTCAAGGTGCCGGTGGTGTTTCGGGGCAACAACGGGGCGGGGGGGCAGCTTGGCTCGACCCACTCCTGGTGCGTGGAATCGCTGTTTTCCAACGTGCCGGGGCTGAAGATGGCGATTCCGTCCACGCCGCGCGATGCCAAGGGGCTCTTGAAGAGCGCCATCCGCGGGGACGACCCGGTCTTTTTCCTGGAATCGGAGCGCATGCTGGGCATGGGGGCCCGGGGCGACAAGGATTTCAGCTCCTACCTGCACGGCCGCTGGGCTCCCCCCCCGGAATCATCCCCGGAATCGGGTTCTGATTTTCTGCTTCCCTTCGGCCAGGCCGAGGTGAAGAAGGAGGGGACGGATTGCACGGTGGTGGCTTTTG
>JAJXSS010000479.1 GCA_021784455.1 Planctomycetota bacterium | reverse complement strand
GCTGGCGTAGCCCATCAGGACAGGCGACCCCATCAGTTGATAGGGGTTCCAGTCCATGGCCTGGCCGGTCAACAGGTTTCGATACGCTCCGAGGACCCAGGGCAGATGCTGGGCGAAAACGTCATCCTGGGTGAAGTACAGCGGCTGAAGCACTTCCAACAGCACGATGGCGGCAACCACCACCGCCAAGCCCATCATGGCCCAGGGCCAGGTGGCGGACGTCTCCGCGGCCGCGGCTGGCGGCGGCAGCAGAGCCCGGCTGACCCAGAGTTCATCGCGCCGGCACCGGTCGAAGCGGATCCATCGGAACACCAGAAGGATGAGGGCGGCCCAGCCCGCCGACCACCACGGGAACGTCCCCACCAGCACGGCCAGAAGGGTGGACCCGTTGTGCCAGTTGGTGATCTGAGCACAGAGGGGGACCGCCCCCCACAGCCACTGGAGCAACACGATGCCGCCCAGCGCGATACCGACGGCCCCGGCCGGTCGGCGCTGTGCGGCTGTTCGGCGGGGCGAGCCCGGCCCGGGCGCTACGCTATCGGCGGCAGCCGCGCCGGCTGGCGCGGCCGGCGGGGCGGGCGGCACGAATTGAACCCCAGGTTCCGCCAGAACGCTGTTCTCCACGGGAGGTGCACGGCCGCATCTCCAGAATCATGATATCACGACTGGACTTTGCGGCGGTGGCGGTACAGACACCGCGGCGGGCGGTACGATGGTTGGTCATGAAGATCACCAGCATCGAAACGTTCTTCGTGCAGCCTCGGTGGGTGTTCTTGAAGATGCAGACGGATGAGGGGGTAACCGGCTGGGGGGAGCCGGTGGCCGAGGGCTGGTCGCGGACGACGGCCATGGCCGTGCGCGAGATGTGCGACTATTTAATCGGCCAGGACCCCCGGAGAATCCAGCATCACTGGCAGGCCTTGCGCACCGGCGGGTTTTATCGCGGCGGGCCGATCCTGACCAGCGCCTTGAGCGGGCTGGAACAGGCGATGTGGGACATCACCGGCAAGTGGCTGGGCCAGCCGGTCTACCAACTACTGGGCGGGGCGGTGCGCGAGCGCATCCGGGTGTACGGCCACGTGCACGGAGCCACCTGCGAAGAGTACGCGCGGACGGGGCAGGTCCACCGGCAGGCGGGGTTTACGGCCGTGAAGACCTGCCCGTTTGGCCCGGCCCGGTTCGTGGAGAGCCCGCAGTTTGTCGAAGAGGTCGCCAACCGGGTGGGGGCCCTGCGCCAGAGTGTGGGCCCGGCGGTGGATATCGGCCTGGATTTCCACGGCCGGATCAGTCCGGCCCTGGCCCCGCGGCTGATCGACGCGGTGGCGCCCTATCACCCGATGTTCATCGAAGAGCCGTGCCTGCCCGAGAACGTGGAGGCCCTGGCGGACATCGCCCGGCGCACCAATATCCCCATCGCCACGGGCGAGCGGCTGTTCGGCAAGTGGGCCTTCCGCGAGCTGCTGGAAAAGCGGGCGGCGGCGATTTTGCAGCCGGATTTGTCGCACGCCGGGGGCATTTTCGAGGTGCGGCAGATCGCGGCCATGGGGGAGGCGTATTACGCCAGCCTGGCCCCGCACTGCCCGCTGGGGCCGATCGCCCTGGCCTCGTGCCTGCAGGTGGATGCCTGCACGCCCAATTTCCTGTGCCAGGAGCAGGTGAACCTGGGCGAAGGCTACCTGAAAGAGCCGCTGGTCATCAAGGAAGGGCACATTGACCTGCCCGAAAAGCCGGGGCTCGGCATTGAGGTGGATGAGGAGGCTCTGGCGGGCAAGATCTATGACGGGTCGTGGCTGACGCCGCGGTTCTGGTATGCGGATGGATCGGTGGCGGAGTGGTAGTCCCCTGGCCGCCGAGGGAAACGAGGGACAGGCACTCCGGAACGTGTCCTACAAGACGAATTTGGAGAGGTCCTGGTCTTTGAGGATGGCTTCCACCTGCTGGCGGACGTAGTCGGCGGTGATGGTGAGTTTCTTTTCCCCGGCGGTCACCTTTTCCGGGGCGTGGAAATTGATGTCCTCGAAGACCTTCTCCACGATGGTCATCAGGCGCCGGGCCCCGATGTTTTCCAGGGAGGCGTTGGCCTGGGCCGCAAAATCGGCGATGGCTTCGATGGCCTGAGGGGCGAACTCGATGGTGAGGTTCTCCACGCTCAGGAGCGTCTGCTGCTGTTTGGTCAGGGCGTTTTCCGGTTCGGTGAGGATGCGGACGAAATCCTCGCGGGTCAGGCCCGACAACTCGACGCGGATGGGAAATCTTCCCTGTAGTTCCGGCATCAGGTCGCTGACGGAGGAACTGTGAAAGGCCCCGGCCGCGATGAACAGGATGTGGTCGGTGTGGACCACTCCGTGCCGCGTGGCCACAGCGCTGCCTTCCACGATGGGCAAGAGATCGCGCTGCACCCCCTGGCGGGACACATCGGGGCCGCCTCCGGAGCCGCCCCCGGAACCGTGGGCGGCGGGCGATGCCACCTTGTCGATCTCATCGATGAAGATGATGCCATCCTCCTGGGTGCGGCGGATGGCCTCGGCCGTGATCTTCTCGCGGTCCAGGAGCTTATCGGTTTCCTGCTCGAGCAGGGTGCGCCGGGCCTGGGCCACGGTCATGCGCCGCCGGCGGGTCTGCTCGGGCATCATGCGCTCGAGCATGTTGGCCAGTTCCGGGTCCATCTGATCCAGACCCATGTTGGCGAACATGGCCCCGGTGGCCGGCTTGGAGGTGATGCTGATTTCCACCTCGCGGTCTTCGAGCTTGCCGCTTTCCAACTGCTCCTTCAGGCGCTGGCGCAGGTGCTGGCGGCGCTGCGCCGAGTCTTCCGTGGCGACCGGCCCGGACAGTGCGCCGCCGGCCAGGGACACCGCATCATCCTGGGTGGAGGTTCCGGGGGCCATCAGGTCCACGATGCGTTCGTTGGCCAGTTCCTGAGCCCGCTGGGCGACGGTGCGGGCCTGTTCGCCGCGGACGATGGAGATGGCATGGTCCAGGAGGTCCCGGACCATGGATTCCACATCG
>JAJXSS010000063.1 GCA_021784455.1 Planctomycetota bacterium | reverse complement strand
TCCGATCTTTGCCCCAGATGTAGTAGCGCGGGGTGATGGGGGTGGTAAGGATGAGGTCCAGGGTGCCGTCTTCGCGCTCGCGGCTGACGGAACCGGCCGAGAGGTAGACGGCCACCATGACGATGACCGCCATTTGCAGCCACAGGAGGGTCTGGATGGCATCGCGCAGGCCCTGGGCGGTCATGGGCTGGCGGTTGCCGGTCAGGGGGTCCATGCCGCCCTGGTGATAACGCAGGAGCAGCCAGCAGGTCAGGGCCAGGCTCAGGACCAGGAACCCCCAGCGGCCGAAAAAGGCCAGCACCCGGTTGGCCCGGGTGTTGGCCTCGCGCCAGGCCACGGGATTGGACCAGACGGTGCGGCCGGGGCGGCGGCGGCCATTGCCGGCGGCCGGCCAGACGCGGCGCAGCAGACGGCTCCCCCAGGCGGTGCGGCCCTGGGTGTAGCCCACGCGGCGAATGCTCAGGGCGCTCCACAGCACCAGGAGCAGGCTCAGGCCCGCCGACAGGACGGTGAAGGCGGCCAGGGGCTGGCCCAGATAGAAACGCACGGGCCAGGAATATCCGGCCAGTTCGTCCGCGGAGGGGGCCCGGTAGGTGGCGCTGTACAGGTAAGACTCCAGCACCAGCAAGGGGTGCAGCGGCGTCAGAATAGTGGTCTGCTGCACCCCCGAAAGGGCCGCGGCGCCGCCTTGGGCGGCACGCAGCATCTGGTCCACGGTGTAAACCCCCACCAGGTAGGCGGCGATGCCGATGACGAAGATGTAAACGGCCTTGCGCCCCCCGCGGCGTGTCACCGACAGGGCCAGGGCCACCGCCCCCACCACCAGGGCCACCAGGCCCCCGACCAGGAAGGCGACAAAGATCGAACTCACGGGCACCCCGCCGAAAATAAGCAACACCGAAAACAAAGGCAGACCGCTGGCCAGCAGGGCCAGCACGAAGAACAGGCGCCCGGTCAGCAGCCCCAGAACAATCTGAAGGTTGCTTAGCGGCGTAGTCAGCAGGATGTCGTAGGTCTGCCCCGACTGCTCCTGGACCAGGGCACCGGCCATGAACAGGGGGGCCAGGAGGCAGATCAACAGGACCTGGCCGTAGCTGACCACGGCGAAGATCCAGGTGCCGGCCTTGGCCAGGTCGCTCAGGCTCATGACGCCCACACCCCCGCGGGCCAAGAGGCCAAAGAGCACCAGCAGGATCAGGGCCCCCAGATAGCCCATGCGCACCCACAGATGGCGGATGCGGCGCGAACCGCCCTCCACAATGCGCACGGCCATGGGATTGGCCGGCAGGAGATACCAGAACCAGCGGTAAATCCCGGACATGCCGGACATGATACCGAATTTCCCGGCCCCTCTCCCCGTCTGCGGGGAGAGGCTGGGTGAGGGGTCCGAAGGGGGTGGGGAAGAAACGAACCCTCACCCAGCCCTTTCCCTCGAAAACGAGGGAGAGGGGGCAGAGGGCCCGAACACTCACTTGGCCGGAGCCGGAACAGCCTTGGTGCCGCTGGTGACGGGGGGCAGGGCGGCGTTCTGGCTGGCGATCTTCTTCTTCATGCCGATCAGCAGGAACGGGGACGCCACCGCAATGGAACTGTAGCAGCCCACCAGGGTGCCGATGAGCATGACGAAGGCAAAGCCATGCACACCGGGCCCGCCCACGGCATAGAGAACCAGCACGGAAATGAACACCGTGCCGGCGGTCAGGATGGTGCGTGAGAGGGTCTGGTTGATGGAGTCGTTGATGATCTGCGCGGTGACAAACTGCAGCTTGCCGCGGTTCTCACGGATACGGTCGAAGACCACGATGGTGTCGTTGACCGAGTAGCCGATGAGGGTCAGGGCGGCGGCAATCATGGCCAGGTTAAGGCGGAAGTCGCTGAGCAAGAGGGCCTGGCCGACGGGGGATCGGTAAACGTAGTAAGCAGCCGCGGAGAGCCCCACGGCGATGATCACGTCGTGGATCAGGGCGATGACCGCCCCCACCCCGTAGCGCAGGTTGCCGAAACGCACCCACACGTACGCGGCGATGGCCAGCCAGGACAGGACGATGGCCACCAGGGCCTGTTCGGTGATGGTGGCGGAAATCTGGCTGGAAAAACTGGTGATGCTGCCCAGGCTGGTGTCGCGCAGCATGGCGTCGCGCACGAGTTGCCATTCCGTGTCGGCCAGGCCGCCGCGGTCCATGAAGGTGTCGGGATTCTGGGCGTAATTGGTGGAGGCGTCGTGGGCCACCACCACCACGGTGCGGTACTGGTCCGGAGCGGCGGGGTCCAGGCCGAAAACCTGGAACGGCCGGAAACCCAGGTTCTCATACATGGGCTGATTGCTCATGCGCCGGATGCGGTCGGTGATATCCTTGACGCTGGAGGGGGGGGTCAGCCCGTGCAGGACGATGGCGACGCCGCCGATGTAGTCGCTGACATCGTAGCGCGGGTCCACCGCGCGGGTCAGACCCGGCAGGCCGATGTTGCTGCCCAGGTCCGCCTCGGTAATGCGGAAAACGGCATCCTGAGGCATGGGCGGAGCCGGCTCGTCGGGATCACCCATTTCGTTGAAGTGAATGGGTTCGATGGTTTCCAGCTTGTCGCGGAAAGCCTCTTTGATTGAATCGCTGACCAGCTTGGGGTCGGTCAGCAGGGTGGAGATCGAGAAGGCGTGGGCCAAGGTGCCGCTGTACTGGCCCACGGGGGCGACCACGCACTGTTCCCCAGCCAGAGCGGGTGCCAGTTGGATGTCCTGGCGCAGTTGGGCGGCTTGGCGGGCCAGATTCCGCTCGTGCTCCAGGGTGACGATCCGGGCGGCCAGGCCGGCCTGCTCCTGAACCGTGGCCTTGGCGAGTTTGGCCTGGGTGGCCTTCAGCTCGGCCCCGATCTGGGACACGGGGCGCGCGGCGCCGGGATCCTGGGCCAGTTTCTGCTTCATCTGCTGCTGCTGGCTGGCCAGTTGCTGCTCCAGACGCTTGGCGGCCGTGTTCAGACGCTGGCGAACCTGGGTAATGGTCAGCGTGTCGTGGTCCTTGAGGTCAAACGTCACCTGGGTGCCGCTGCGGAACTCGATATCCAGGAAATCTCTGCCGCGCTCGGCCATGGCAAACAGGCCGACCACTGCCAGCACTGTGGAAGCGCCGATGAAGTACCAGCGCTTGCCGTACCAGTCGATGTCGGGGGTGAAGATGCGGTGGATCACCGGCAGCTTCAGGGTCAGCATGGACATGGACTTGGGTTTAAAGAGCTGGATGTACAGGTCGATCAGGACGTGGGTGCAGAAGACGCCGGTAAAGATGTTGGCCACCACGCCGATGCCCAGGGTGATGGCAAAGCCCTTGATGTCGGCCGTGGCCGTGTAGCCCAGGATGATACAGGTGATCAGCGTGGTGAGGTTGGAGTCGATGATGGTGGCAAAGGCCCGGTCGAAGCCCTGGCGTACCCCCGTGTGCAGGTCGGCGTGGCGCACCAGTTCCTCGCGGATGCGCTCGTAGATCAGCACGTTGGCGTCCACCGCCATGCCGATGGTCAGCACCAGGCCGGCGATGCCCGGCAGGGTGTAGCTGGCCGAAAGGAAGGCCATGACGCCCATGACGATGAGCAGGTTGGCCATCAGGGCGAAGTCGGCCACCAGGCCGAAGAAGAAGTAGTACGCGCACATGAACACGCCCACCACCAGCAGGGCGGTGAAGGCGGCCTGCATGCCATAGCGGAGATTGTCGGCGCCGAAGGAAGCCCCGATCTGCTGGATGAGGATGGGATTGTCCGAGAGCTTGGCCTGCAAAGACCCGGCCCGGAGGGTATTGACCAGGTAGTTGAGCTCCTGTTCGCTGAAGCCGCCGGCGCCGCCGGTGATGATGCCGCTGCCGCTGATGCGCTGCTGGATGTTGGGGGTGGAAATCACGTGCCCGTCGAGCACGATGGCCATGGGCTCGCCGACGTGGCGGCCGGTGAGTTCACCCATCAGCACGCCACCGGTGGCGTTGAGGGAAAAGTCCACCGCGGGGAAGCCGTATTCATCGCGGCCGACGCCGGCGTTGGAGAGTTCCCAGTCGGGTTCGGAGCGGGTCAGGCGGTTGCCGGGGCGGTTGTCCAGCAGCATGTAGAGCTGACCACCGTAGCTCGCCCCGATCAACTTGCGCTGGGCGAAGTAGGCCTGGGGGTTCTGGTGCATGGCCTTGAGCATGGCCTGCGAATCGCGCGGGGTATCACCCTGCGCGTAGTTCTCGGGCTTGTCGATCTGGAACCAGCGGAAGGGCTTGTCGGCCCCGGCCTTGGGGCCCTTCTGGGCAAGTTGGTCGTAGTAGTCCTTGAGGTCGGGGACCTGGGCGGGGGCGGGGGCGATGCGGAATTCCAGCACACCCGAACCGCGCAGCATGCGGATCAGGTCGTTGGGATCCTCCAGGCGGCCCTTGACCGACTCATAGCGGGCGTAGGCTTTGGCCAGGTCCTTGAGCAGATCGGCCCGTTCCGGGTGCTGCGCTTCCAGCTTGGCCAGGGCGGCCTGGCGCGGGTTGGCGGGCTGACCCAGGGCTGCCGCCTCGGCCCCCCCCTGGGTGGGCAGGGCCAGAACGCGTTCGAGTTCGGCGGGCGCAATGGCGGTGGCGGCCAGAGCCGCCTGATCCTTGTCCAGGGCATCGCGGGCGGCATTGAAACGCAGGGCGGCCTGGATGGCCTGATCGCGGGCCTTGTCGCGGGCGGCTTCCAGGGCCTTGCGCTGAGCGGCGGGGGCCTTGGGCTTCAAGTCCACCAGGGCCTTGCGGGCCTGGTTGAGGGCCTTCTGCGTGGCGTCTTTGGGGCCCGCAGCGGCCTGCAGTTCCTCCAGGTGGCTGACGTAGGACTTGAGCAATTCGAGTTTGTGGGCATCGTCGCGTGCCAGCTTCTGGAGGGCCGCGGCACGGGCCTGGGGGTCCTTGATGGCCGCGGCCTCGTTGACCGCCTGGCGCGTGATGTCACCAGCCAGCACCTTGTCGCGCAGAGCCTGGAAGGCCCGGCGGTCACGGGCCGTCTCCGGGGAGGGCGCGGGCATCTGGATCTCGATGCGGTCGCCGCTGAGCTTGCGCCCCAACAGCCCGCGCTGCTCCAGGGGGTCCACGCGTTTGCGCAGGGTGGCGATGGTCTGGTCGATGGCGGTGCTGGGGTCCCGGCCGGGGGGCACATCGACCTGGTAGACCAGCACGGTGCCGCCGGCCAGGTCCAAGCCCGGCTTGATCTTGCGGTCCAGCGGGTAAAGCATGGCCGCACAGATGGCCAGGGATCCGAAAACCAGCAAGACTTTCCAGAGAGGGACTTTGTGCTGCATGGGAACCTTGTGAGTGGTTAACTGGTTGATCGGTCAACTGGCCAGACTGTCGCCGGCGCAAGTCTGACCAGTTAACCAGTTAACCAGTTAACCCATCGGTCAGCCGGCCAGCGGCTTCGCCGCTCAGTCTTCGTTCTTGTCGCCGGACCACACGGCCTGAATGGCCGACCGGGCAAACGTCATGCGCGTGTTGGTATTGGGGTCTACTTTCAGGACGACTTCGTTCTCGCGTAAATCGGTGATGGTGCCGATGACGCCGCCGATGGTCTGGGCCTTATCGCCCTTTTTCATGGCTTCCAGCATGGCCTGGCGCTTCTTCTTTTCCTTGCGCGAATTCCAGGTGGTCATCACGAACATCAGGACGATGACGCCCAGCAGGAAGACAAAGGGCAGCATGTCACCCAGGCCGGTGGGGTGGCCGGACGAAGGCAGGGGCGTGGACCCGGGAGGCTGGGTGGTCGTGGTGCCGGGGCCGGCGGGCGCCGGCGGGATCGCGGGCGGGGTATGGCCTGCCGGGGGCGGCGGGGGTGGCGCGGCGCCGCCACTGTTGCCGGGAACCTGAGCCAGTATCAGTGCCTGATAGTCAAACATGAAGAACCCTTTCCTTGGGCCAGATCATGCCGGCCCATGATATCCACAGTCGGCCCCAACGAGCCGCGACCAGCAGGGAGCGGTACCTGTCCGAGGACCGCCCCGATTGCTCCCGGGTGGTCGCGGCCCGTCAAAGCCCAGCCGCCGGCCAGTTCCGGCGGACTAAAGACCAGTCATTGTCGGAGATCGCCCGCCGAATGTCCAGCATGAGCCGCTGGAAATAGCGGAGGTTGTGCAGGCTGACCAAAATCGGCCCCAGCATCTCCCCGGCCATGAACAGGTGCCGGAGGTAGGAGCGGGAAACGCTGGGGGCTGGGGTCTGGGGGCCAGGGCCTGGGTTCTGGCCAGATCCTCGCCCCCAGACCCCGGCCCCTGCCCCGCAGGCCGGGCAATCGCAGCCTTCCTCGATCGGCCGGGGGTCTTCCGCGAACTTGGCGTTGCGCAGGCGAATCTGACCTTCCCGCGTGAAAGCGTTGGCATTGCGGCCGTTCCGGGTGGGCAACACGCAGTCGAACATATCCACGCCCGCCCGAACCGCCATGACAAGATCGCAAGGGTAGCCCACGCCCATCAGATAGCGTGGCCGGTCCGCCGGCAGCAAGGGGGCCGTGTGCTCCACCACGGCTTTCATGCCCGCGAAATCCTCCCCCACCGCCACCCCGCCGATGGCATAGCCGGGCAGGTCCATCTGCGTCACCGCCTGGGCGCACCAGCCCCGGAGTGCCAGGTCGGTGCCACCTTGAACGATTCCAAACAGGGCCTGTTCCGCCTTGCGTCCGTGGGCCGCCACGCACTGCGCCAGCCAGCGCACGGTGCGTTCGCAGGCGGAGCGGACTCGGGTGTCGGGTTCCGGGTGTCGGGGATCGGAGGTCGCGTGCTGGGAATCCGTCGGGCCCAGACCCCCGACCCCAGACCCTTTCCTGGACACGCTGGGCGGGCAGTCATCGAAGGCCATGATGATGTCGGCGCCGAGCTGATTTTGGACCTGGATGGAGCGGGCGGGGGTCAGTTCCACGGTCGAGCCATCCAGGTGGCTCTTGAAGACAACGCCCTCCTCGTTGATGCGGTTAATGTTGGACAGGGAAAAGACCTGGAAGCCGCCGGAATCGGTGAGCATGGGCCGGCGCCAGCCCATCCAGCTTTGCAGGCCGCCCAGGCGGGCCACCAGATCAGAGCCGGGGCGCAGCATGAGGTGATAGGTGTTGGCCAGGATGATCTGGGCTCCGCCCTGGGCCACCAGATGGGGCAAGAGCCCCTTGACGGCCGCCTGCGTGCCCACGGGCATGAAGGCGGGGGTATCGAAGCTGCCATGCGGGGTGGTCACCCGGCCTACGCGGGCCCGGGTGGTGGAATCCTGGTGCAGGATATCGAAGTCAAGGGCGGCCATGGGGGGAGTGTAACGAATTGCCGATTGCAGATTTCAGAGTGCAGTTGGTGATGGACGGTCTTGGGTGGCGAAGGCGACGGCAGGGCCGGGGGTCTGCCATCTGAAATCTGCAATCCCCGATCCTTTACCCTGCGCGGCGATGGCGGTCAGTGGCCCGCTGGAGGGTCTTCTTTTCGCCCCGGGTCAGGCTCTGCAGGCCATGTTCCCGGACTTTGGCGAGGATGCGGTCGACCTCGGCATCCTCGCGCTGAAGGTTGCGGCTCTGGCGGGCTTCGCGTTTGCGCTGCCACCAGGAACCGCGATCGGGGATGTAATCGCGGTGGCGCCGGCCGGACCTGAGGTGATCGGCCCAGCCGATCAGCCAGGGCTGTTTGACCAGCAGAAGCCCCAGGGCCGCCCCGCCCAGGTGGGCGGCCTGGCCGCCCGCATCCGTCGATCCCACGACCAGGGCGAGCACGGCAAGACCCAGGAATACCAGGGCCATGGTGCGCATGGACACGGGGATGGGCGGGATCAGCAGCATGACCCGCATATTGGGGGCCACCAGGGCGCAGCCCACAAGGATGCCGAAGATCGCCCCCGAGGCGCCTACCAGTTCGGTGGAGGGCGTCACCCCGGCCACCTGCGGCACCAGGGACATCAGAGCAAAGACCAGGGCGCCGCTCATGCCGCACAAGAGGTAAAAGACCAGGTAGCGCCGGCTGCCCCACCAGTTCTCCATCACCGGCCCGAAGAAATACAGGCCAATCATGTTGAACAGGATGTGGAAGAAGCCCGCGTGCACAAACTGATAGGTCACCAGCCGCCACACCTGACCGTGGGCCATAGCGGCCAGACTGAAGGCCCCCCATTGGGAGGGGGCAAGAAAACTCCCCCGGCGGCTGGCTCCGAGGATGCCATCCAGGATGAACACCACGCAGTTGATGATCAGCAGCCACAGGGTCACGGACAGACCCGTGTGCGGCCGCCAGGGGGCGTAGGTTTCTTCCCGGCTGTAATCGCGGTCTTGCCAACCCATAGTAAGTGGCTAATGGCTAGTGGTTCGTGGTTAGTCGCTGGTGGAAGGCATGATAGTACAGAAGCGTGGCGATGGTTTTGCCATCCTGGATCTGGCCGGTGCGCATCATCTGCATCGTCGTTTTCCAGGGCGTGGGATGAGGCGTAATGCGTTCGCCTTCATCCAGATCCTGGCCGACGTGTTGCAGCCCGCGAGCCAGGTAGATCCACATCAGTTCGGTGCAGATGCCGGGGCTGGAGTAGAACTTGGCCAGGGGCTCGATGGCGGCGGCCTGATAGCCGGTTTCTTCGATGAGTTCGCGGCCGGCGCAGACCTGGGGCGCCTCGCCGGGTTCCAGCGTTCCGGCCGGAAGCTCCCACAACTCGCCCCCGGCGGCGATGCGTTGATTACGGATCAGCACCACCGTCTGTTCATCCAGGAGGGGCAGGATGACCACGGCCCCGGGATGGACCACGATGTCCTTGGGCCGGTTGGAGCCGGGGTGCATTCCCGAGCGCACGTCGAAGCGTGAGCCGTGAAACACGACCGGCCAGGAACGCAGGGCATCGGGCATCATGGCGGGATTGTACCCCCCTGGGCCATCGCGCGGGATTTTCTGCGGGTTCGGCCCTGGCCGAATCTCTTTTGCCCGGCGGAGATAAGGAGAGTTCGGTCAGGGCCGAACCTACGTGCGGGCGGCCAAAACACCGGCCGGATCCTGATAGCCGCTGGTGATCCGGCCATCCGGAGTCACCGAGGATTTCCAGTCGCAGGGGTGGGCCAGGGGGCCCAGATGGAAATCGGTTTCATACAAGGCCGCCAGTTCATCCAGCGTCTGACGGTCCAAGAACTGGAAACTCCGGGGGTCGGCAAACTCGCGAACATCCTCTTCGGTAAGCAGGTTGGGCTCCACCGACACCAGCGTGGGGAAACTGGCCAGCCAGGCGAAGGCCAACTGGCGCAGGCTCATGCCGTAGCGGCGGGCCAGGGGGCGGACGATCTCGTTTTTCTTGAGGCCATAGATGAGCCAGTTGCGGTCGCGGAACTTGCGGTGGTCAGAGGCCGGGAACTTGTGGTCCGGCGAGTGGAACTCCTCATCCAACATCCCGGAGTTGGTGGGCACGCGGGCGATCACACCGCCCCCCCGGAACTGGTCCCCGAGAATTCCGCCCGGCCGGGCGAGCTGGCAGAATTCGCGGCCGGGATCCTGCTCGTAGAGATTGAAGACGGTCTGGACGGTGGCGGCCCCGCGTTTGAAGGCCTCGTAGCCCTCTTCGCGCCAGCCGATGGCCGGGCCCAGGGCCACGCCCCAGTAGCGGATCTTGCCCTGGTCGCCCAGTTTCTGGAGCTCGGCGAACAGGTCGTCCCGGAACTGGGGCAGTTTCAGGTTGTGGGCCTGGTAGAGGTCCACGTGGTCCGTGCCCAGACGCTCCAGCGATTTTTCCAGGTCGTAACGCACGAAGGCGGGGGAGAAATCCTGCCGGCGCTCGCCGTGGCCGCCTTCCAGCCCGGGATCGGAGTAGAAGTCGTAGCCGAATTTCGTCGAAATGACCAGCTTGTCCCGCCCCGCGTAACGGATCGTCTGGGCCAAAAGGCCCTCAGCCCGGCCGTTGCCGTAAGCGGCGGCGGCATCGAAGAAATTCACCCCCAGGTCAAAGGCGGTGTTCTGCAGGCGAATGCCCTGTTCATCGGTGAACTCGCCCCACCAGTTGGTGCCAAAGACGAAGTTACCAAAGCCCAGGAGGCTGATGGACAGATCGGTGCCAGGAATGCGGCGGTATTGCATGCGCTAACGATAGGCAGGCTGAAAGGCTGCGGGGCGATCAGCCGCACAGCGGTGAAAGCGTTCGGCCGGCGGCAGATCCCCCTATCGTCATCCTGCCCCTATAATTTAACCATGCTCTGGCAACCCCCCCTGCCCGACCGTTACCCCCATATGACCGACCCGGAACTGGCGGCTGCCATCACCCAGCGGCGCCGCGAACTGGGCCGGAACCTGGTCATTCTGGGCCACCACTATCAGCAGGATGATGTGATCCAGTTCGCCGACTACACCGGCGATTCGTTCAAGCTCAGCCAGTTGGCGGCCCAGCGCATCCGGTCCGTGGGGGCGAAGTATGTGATTTTCTGCGGTGTGCACTTCATGGCGGAGAGTGCCGACATCCTGGCGCCTGAA
This sequence comes from Planctomycetota bacterium, assembly GCA_021784455.1. Lineage (GTDB taxonomy): Bacteria > Planctomycetota > Phycisphaerae > Phycisphaerales > Phycisphaeraceae > JAJXSS01. The sequence continues at coordinate 3,106 of JAJXSS010000063.1, read as the reverse complement.
GGCACGGCGGTAATCCTGCCCGATCTCTCGGCCGGCTGTTCCATGGCCGACATGGCCGAATATGACGAGGTCGTGGAAGCCTGGGACACGATTCAGCAGTGCTTGAGTGCGCAGGCCGCGAACCGTCCTACGCGGATGATTCCCATCACCTACATGAACTCCACGGCCGCCATTAAGGCTTTCTGCGGCCGCCATGGCGGGGCGGTGTGCACCTCGAGCAACTGCGCCAAGGTGCTCAAGTGGGCTCTGGCCGGGGGCACCCGGCCCCGGGAGGCGCAAGAGGAGATCAAGGTGCTGTTCCTGCCGGATCAGCACCTGGGTCGCAACACGGCGGCGGCGCTGGGCTTTGACCTGCACCAGGACATGTGCCTGTGGGACCCCCGGAATGCTGAGGGGCTGGGGGGCTGCACCCCCGATGAACTGGCCCGCAGCACGTTCATCCTGTGGAAGGGCCACTGCTCGGTACACAAGCTGTTCCGGCCGGAACACGTCGAAGCCATCCGGGCCAAGTGGCCGGATGTGAAGGTGGTGGTCCACCCCGAGTGCGTGCATGAGGTGGTGGCCCGGGCGGATTACTCGGCCTCCACGGAAGGCATCCTCAAGCTGATCGAGCAGGCCGCCCCCGGAAGCCGCTGGGCCGTGGGCACCGAAGTGCACATGGTCAACCGCCTGGCGAAGCAGGCAGCCCAGCGCGGTGTCACCGTACGCATCCTGTCGGAATGCCAGTGCCTGTGTACCACGATGTACCGCATCGACATGCCGCATCTGCTGTGGGCCATGGACCACCTGGTCCAGGGCCAGGTGGTGAACCAGATCTCGGTGCACCCCCAGGCCCGGGGATTGGCCCTGCAAGCGCTCAACCGCATGCTGGAAATCACGGCCGCTGCCGACATCCCCCTGGCGGCAACGGTGAAGTGACCGGAAGACGGCGGGCGACGTTGGCCAGCCCAGCTCAGGCCGCGGCGGACAGGCCGGGGGCCGTGTGTTCGATGACGCGCATGTCACGCCAGGCTCCGGTCCTAAAACGCACGAGCCAGACCAGGGCGACGGTCATCACAAAGGCCGTGGCAGCGGTCCACAGAGTCAACACCCCACCGTGCAGGTTGTCCAGGATGACCAGCAGAGCCAGGAAGCCCAGGTGCAGGCTGCCCGAGGCCAGCAGCGTCCAGCGGGCATCCCCGGCCCCCTGCAAGCCGCCCAGCACCACCACGTTCAGCGCGTCCAGAAGCGTGTACACCGCCACGAATCTCAAGAGCGTGATGCACAAATTGTGCAGTTGCAGGACCTCGGCGGGCCCCATATCGCCGTGTTCGAGGAATAGATCCACCAAAGGCCCGGGCCAAAACACAAAGACGGCGGCCACCGCGGCCATCCAGACCTCGGACATGAGCAGACCGCGCCAGACCACCCGGGCCGATAGGTCGGGCCGGCCCGCCCCCTGGGCCTGGCCCACCAGCATGGCCACCGCGATGGACATGCCGATGATGGGGAAAAAGGCCAGGGTGTTGAGGCGGAACACGATGCTGGTGGCAGCCAGCCCCGGGCCCAGCCGGTCCACCCGGCCCACAAATACGATAAACAGCGTCCACACCAGCACTTCCACCAGCATGCGGACACCGTTGGGGAAACCGTACTGCACGATGCGGCGTAAGAGTTCGAAATCCAGCTTACGCCCCGACCACGTGCCGAAAGCCCGGCGATGGCGGCGACGCAGCATCAAAATCGTCATCAGGGCGACCGTCACCCCCTGGGCGGTCACGTTGGCCACGGCGGCGCCGGCGATACCCATCTCCGGCAGACCCGCCCGGCCGAAGATCAGCAGCCAATCGAGCACGCCCGTCACCAGGCAGCCAACGCCCTGCACGATCATCAGTACCGCATTGTCGTTGCGGCCGGCGAAAAAGCCGGACATCGCGGCGTTGAGGGCAAACAGGGGCGCCCCCAGGCAGCAGATGCGGAAGAAGTTTGATTCCATGGCCGCCACGGCCGGCCGATGGCCCAGGTGGGCGAACAGCAGGTGGGAAAGCGGCGCCAGGAGCATGACGAAGGCTCCCCCGGCCAGGGCCAGATAGAGGCCCTGCCACACGCTGGCGCCCACCCGCTGAGGCCGGCCGGCCCCGATGTACTGGGCCACGAAGGTCGAGCAGTAACCGGCGGTGCCCGTGAACAGGCAGATCACGGCCCAGAAAGCCAGACCACCGGGGCCCATGGCGGCGATGGCATCGGGCGAGTACCAGGCCAGCAGCAGGCCGTCGATGATCTGCATCAGCATGACACTGGTCTGGGAAAGGATCAGCGGTGCCGCCAGGATCAGGATGCGGCGATAGGAGGCAAAATCAGATTCGACCGGAACCGCCGTCATGGGTACTGCTCACGACCGTGGGGGAAGGCCGCCCATCATACCGTGGCCGCCGACGCGAACGAGATCAGGGCCCGATCATCAGTAGGTATTGCGTTTGCGGATGGGCAGGCGGGACAGATCCAGCCGGGCCAGCAGGCGGGCGATGCGCCGGCCGGCGTGGCCATCACCGTAGGGGTGTCGCATGCGCCCAAGAGGCAATCGGGTCGCCCGGGCCAGGGCCCGGCGGACATTGGCAACCCCGTATTCGCAGTTGACCACGTTGGCGGCCTGCTGGCGACCAGCCTGGCGCGGGCCGATGTTGATGCAAGGCACGCGCAAAGCGGCGGCCTCGATCAGCCCGGCGGAAGAATTGCCTACCAGGGCCTCAGCCCCCATCAGCATCCGGAGGAACTCCGGCCGGGCGAGGTGTTCCACGATGGGCTCGCGGCTGCATCGCAGGGCCCGCCGGAGGCCGGCGCTACCCGGATCGCCGTTGGGAGCCATAAGGACGCGTGCCCGGCCGCGAGTGGCATCGAGCGTGGCCCGCATCCAGCGGGCTTCGCAGGCATCCGAAGCCCCGATGGGATGCTGCATAACGATGATCGGTCCGGGAGTTTGGCCGGGTCGCCGGATTGCCTTCAGGCCGTCCACCGCCGGGGAACCGACGTTGAAGACCCAGCGGGGGCTTTCCCCCATGCGGATCAGGCGGCGACGGCTCTGCGCGGTGGCCGCCAGGTGAATATGGGCCAGTTTGGAGATGGCGTG
>JAJXSS010000062.1 GCA_021784455.1 Planctomycetota bacterium | reverse complement strand
GGCAATCTCTTCAAGCGAACCTGGCCCAATGCCAGCGGCCCCACCAGCTCCGGCGCTATTTCCCAACAGCGACACCACACGTTTGAAGGCAGGCGTGCGGGGAAGGCCGTTTAACTGCTTATGCCCCATCTCACCGGAATCCTGGGACTTGGCCAAATGTGGGGGTCTCACGACCCACGACACAATACAGGAATGTCTTTTGGGTATCGGCCAGTTCATGGGAAATTCTGCAGATCTGGCGGCAACAAGTGACAATCACTGGGCCTAGAAGTGGCCTACAGTCGATGCCACAGGCGCCGCTGTGTCTGCCAACCCGGCCTGGCCGCAATGGGCCGTAATTGCCACTCCTTGATCGGATCGTCACCGGTTTCAACGGGCGGAAGGAACAGGATCGCCTCCTGGATGTCCGCCGCGAGGTTGAGCAGATTCATGATCTGGGTGACGCGGGCGCGGGTAACGTGGCCCAGCCGGGCCAGCTCTGCGTAATCGCGGACCTCCCCTCGGGCCAGTAACCCCTCGAACCGGATCGCCAGGGCCATGAGCCGGGCGATGCGCGGCACGCGGCCCAACGGCACCGGGGCTGGCGCCGGGGCCTCGCCCACGGCCATCTGCTTACGGCCGCGCCGAGCTTGGGTGAAATGAACCTTACGTTGGAACGTCAAACCTGTCTGTACCGTCGTCATGCCGCGATCTCCTCACATTGCTGGGCCAGGGTCTTGATGCCGTTGGGCCGGAAGGTCACCGAGACCGTGCCGGCGCCGGGGGTGCCGTCGTAGTCCACCCGCTCGACCAGCAGGTGGATGATGCGTGCCTGCTCCCGTGGGCTGAGCGTATCCCACACCGGGTCAAAGGCCGATAGGGCCGCTTCCACCTCACGTTCGTCCACCATCTCCCGGCTCAGCGCCACGATCTGCTCGCGGATTTCGGTGGTGCGTTGTTCGGCGGCGCGGATGCGGTCCTGGATCGTGGCCAGTTCCCCCGTCTTTTCGTTGCTCTTCTGGGCGGATGCCAGCCGGCGCAGGTCGGCACTGTGGCGGGACAGTTCGCGCTGAAGGCCCCGTTCCTGGGCCTGCAACTCGGCAAGGGATCGCTGGCCCTGGCTCCGGGCTTGTCGAAGTGTCTCCGCCAGAACAGCGGGGTCTTTGCCGATCGCCTTGATCTGCTCGACCACGAATCGTTCGATCTCGCCGGCTGGTACCGACTTGGTCGGGCAGGTGTGCCAGCCGCGTTTCTGGGCGTTGAGGCAGACGTAATATCGGTAACGTTTCGTGCCCTGGACCGTGTAGCTATGCCCCATGGAGCACTGGCAGGGGGTGCAGCGGAGAAGACCTTTGAGCAGGGCGCCGTGCTTGTTCCGCACCAGGGCGCCACCCGTCCGCCGGTTTCGCTGCAATATGGTCTGGACCCTCTGCCAGATCTCCTCGTTCACGATGGCGGCATGTTCGCCGGGGTAGACTTCGCCGTGGTGGCTCACTTTGCCCAAATACACGACGTTGGTCAGCAGCTTGAACAAGGTGCTCTTATCGAAGCGGCGCCCACCAACGCGCCGGCCGTCCTTGGTCTGCCACACCTTCCCCGTCCACCCGCGCCGGTCCAACTCCGCCACCGTGGGGAGGAGGGCCTCATACTTCAGGTACAACTCAAAAATGGCCCGCACGCGTGCCGCCTCATCGTCGTTGACCACCAGTCTGGCGCCGGTGGGGCTGCTCAAAAGGTCGTATCCCAGGACGGGCTTGCCGCCGGCAAACTTCCCCTTACGTCGTGCCGCCGCGATCTTGTCCCGCGTGCGTTCCGAGATGATTTCGCGTTCGAACTGAGCGAATGACAGCAGGATATTGAGCGTGAGACGCCCCATGCTGTGGCTGGTGTTGAACTGCTGGGTGACCGAGACGAAGGAGATATGGTGCTTTTCGAATGTCTCCATCATCCGCGCGAAATCCAGCAGGGATCGGCTGAGGCGATCCACCTTGTAGACCACCACGCAGTCGATCTTGCCCGCCTCGATGTCCTTCATGAGGCGTTGCACGGCGGGCCGGTCCATGTTGCCGCCGGTGAAGCCGCCATCGTCGTAGCGGTCGGGCAGGCAGACCCACCCCTCGTGTTTCTGGGCGGCGATGTAGGCCTCGCCGCTTTCCCGCTGGGCGTCCAGGGAGTTGAATTCCTGCTGGAGCCCTTCCTCGGTGGACTTGCGGGTGTAGATGGCACAGCGGACGGTCTGCTTCACATCTGCTGGCTTGCCGTTGGCCTTTCTCATTGCTTGTCTCCATCTTTGAGGCCAAAGAATAGGTGCCCGTTCCAGTGCGCCCCGGTCACCGCCTGGGCCACGGCGCTAAGTGACCGGTAGATCTGGCCTTCCCATTCAAACCCCTTGGGCAGGACCGTCACTTCGATCAGTCGCCCGCGGTACTGGCGGGCCAGCACCGTGCCGGGGATCGGGACGCGCTCGCCGTTGGGGGGCACCGCCGCCTTGACGTGGGGGACCATTCCGGGGGTGGCGGCCGGGGTCCGGGGCATGGTCATGCGGATGTCGGCGTCCCGGGCCAGTTCTGCCGCCCGCTGCCGTGCCCGGTCGGAAAGGCTGCCCTCGGCCAGGGACTGCAGCCGCCAGGCCAGCCGTTTGCAGAGGAAATCTTTGTTACCTGACCGGGACGGCTCCCCGAACACCTCCAGGTACTTGCCCCGAAGCTGGGCGGGCGTCATCTGGCGTAGCGCCGAGACCTGGGATTTCACGTTCTGGACCATCTCGTAACTCCTGTTCTCTGCCTCTCTTGAGGCGTTAACCACGGTGTCCATGAGGGCTTGTTTCGCCACAAACATCAAGGCCAATTTGCCCAGATTCGAGAGAAATCTTGCGGGGCGGATCATCGCCCGAAACCTGGGGGACAGCGGCCCGTCGGCGCAGGCGCAGAACGCCCTCCGCGAGGATGGCGGCCACCTCGGCCGCACGGGTTTCCGGTGTCATGTTGGCGGGATCGGTCGGATCGTTAACGAAGGCCATCGGCGCTCTCCGTGAGAGGCGATGCCCGCAACGACCTTCCCTTGGGGACCGGCGCGATGCCTGGCAACTGGATGCGGGGGACCGGCACGACGCCGATCCCTCTATCTGTTAACTACCGGGTTTGACCTTGTGTTGGCCTCTGAAACCAGAGAAAATCATCAAGTAGTTGATGCTTCGTTCGGCGATACGGGGGGATCTGGCGCGCCGATCCTCGCCAATCTTTAGAAACCAAACGGCCGTGCAGAGAGGTGAGCGTGACAGAATGTGAGATTGACTAAGATGATTCGCAGGCATTTCCGGCCCTTTTTTCAACGGGCTGAGAGGGTCTCTCTCGAAGAGAGAGGAGTATAGTAAGCCCAGTGTGACAACTGCTAGGTGAAGGACATGGCAATGGCCCGTGGCACCACAGACCTTGCTCAATTCTTCTCGAACGGTGAAGTGCTCACATCGTCGGAGTTGATACAGCGCCTGACAACCAAAGGCTACACGGACGAAAACGCCAGGCAGGTGATTCGCCGGCATGCGGCTGGCGACGGTCTTTGGCGTTCGACGGCCCTGAAGCTGTCGCGCAACGAGCGGCTATTTGCCCGGGCCGCCACCGTTAACCGGCACGATTTTCTGGAAACCGTCGCCCACAAACTCGAGCACGCAAACCGTCATGGAATCGCCCGGTGCCTTGCGGTGCTTGGCCACCGCCGTGTTCTCAACAAGGTCGATGTAATGCGATTGCTTGCCGTTGCCCCTGCAAACATGCTGCCTTCAAGGGGGGCCACTACTCGTGCGTATGAGACGGATCTTGCGGGTATACGTGAGATCGGCGTTGAGGTGCGGCGGGCAGGGACGGCTCTGGAATCCCTGGTGATTACGGCAGACGGGGCAGAGGACTTAGATTGGCAGATCGAGGCCGCCGCGCAATCTCTCCGGAAGGAGCTTGTTCTTGCCAGAGTCCTGATCGACCGGCTGCGACAACAGAATATCCTGGCTTGGAATCAGGTTGAAGTACCCGAACCGACGACACCCTTCACGGTATTCAACGACCAGATATTCACTGCCTCCGGCTTCTCGTACTTGTCGCCCATTGTTCGGTGGAAGCAAGGAACCGGCAAGCCGACGCCCTGTCCGGTGGTTATCGACTGCTATCACCAGCGATGCACGGTTGAGCAAGTCGATTCGTTCGTGCAGCGGATTGAGAGGGCTGGCAATCGAGGAAAAGTGCGGCAACAGGTCCTGGGCATCATCGGCGCCCCCGAATTCGACCGCGATGCATGGAATCGCGCTCGCAGCCAAGGACTGGCAGTTGTCAGCTTTCGTCAGGCATTCGGAGACGAAGCACTGGAAGTCATGACCAAGGTGGAAGGGTTAATCCATGAGATAGGCACCGATCCTGGGGGGACATCTAGCCAAGACCGGGTCATCAAACTCTCGCAGATGCTCGACGACGTCAAAACCAATCCAATCGTGGCTGTGCTCCGCGCCATTGGTTTTGAGGTCCTGTGTGGGCTGATTCTGCGTTCCCGCGGGTACGAACAGGTAGAACTCGGCCGCATTGTTCCCTGGGGCCAGACAACCCGCGAAGTTGATGTTTTCGGCCTAAGAGGAAGCATCCTTAGGATCATCGAGTGCAAGGCTTGCCACGGAGAGAAATCTGTTTCACCCGAAGAGGTGCGGAAGTTCTTCACTCAAACCGTGCCGGCGACTAAGAAATGGCTGCGGTCGCAGGGGCGTGAGTTCACGAAATGCACTGCCGAGATTTGGACAACCGGTCGGAAAGGGAAAAGGGCCGGGGATGCCCTCTATGAACTGAATTCGCCACGGACAGATCGGTGGCGAATCCGCAGGATCGAAGAGATTAGGAAGGTTGTTCCCCAGGCCATCAGGCGCAGAAGCCTCGAACTCCTCAACTCCATCGCCACGGCGGAAATCGACGGATCGCCACCGGACGAAGACGATAGAGATCTGGCCTGACTGACGGTCTTTGTTACCCGCCTGCAAACCGGCCAAGTTATGGGGTACGATGGATGTTGCGGAAATCGCGGCGGACCGGCTCGTTTGCACGAGATCATCTTCAGTCGATGATTGGGCTGACCTGCGGATGCGCTGCTTGCCCTGTAGCATTCCGCCTGACTATGGGGACCATTGATGATCTTCACCATCTCGGCACACGTCTCAGTGGACCTGACGGCCGTCGGGGGGAACAAGGCGGTTCTTCTGGGAAAACTCACCTATGACGAAGTCGGCGTTCCGTCGGAAGTCGAGTTTGAGTTTCCCGGGGCAAGTGTCGAGACGATTAACAAGCTGCTGGCCGACAACTTTGGGGACGGGATGTTGGGGCAGAGGCTGACGGTCGCAACCCATCATGGTCAGCAGGTTACCACGACGCTGGAGACCATCAATCACATTGGGTTCGGTGACGGAAACACTGCCATCATTCGTGGGCACGTTGGCAATTCCCGAACTGTCGACCCTGCGAGATCAACCGCGATGGCATCGGCGTGGCAATTGAAGCTGGCAAATCTGAAGCTCAACCACGGTGACGAGTGGGTCCAGTATCCACCACCTCCTGGCCGACCCGAGGTCATCCACGGGCCGCGAGCCCTAAGCCGTATCCGTTTCACTATCGACAATCGCGTGTGGCTCCTCACCGATGAGCTGTTCCGTTCCTGGAAGAATCATCCGAACCCCAGTACGCCCATCGAGAGTGGAACGCTCACGACGCCATACGTCAACGGCGATACAAGCCCGGCCGTGGCTAGAGTTGCTGGGGACATCGAGGTGATTCTGACCCTTGCTTTGGGGCGGAAGATCCGATTCGTTAGCTTAGCCAAGGTCGACACCAATGGCGATCTCATTGAAGCGTCAAGCCGCGCAGGACACGTTGAGCCATTCAACACCGGCGGCAGCCCTCCTGTCGACAACTGGCGGGGTGGTGTCCTGCGAAGCTTGATTGAAGGAGCGCAACCAGTTATCGCCGCCAACCGGGAGTGGTGGTACGAGACACTCGGCTATTACTGGCAGGCTCACTCAAACAAATACGTCCAAATCAGGACGGCAATCCTGAACATCCTTATCGACCGGATCTCAACGGAACTGACCAAGGATCACTTCGGCCCCGAAATTGATGCGCAATTGCCCAAACGGGCTGACGACAAGAAGTTCAAGGCAGCACTGCACACACTCTTGGCATCACTGAGCTCGAATTGGACGGAGCGGCGCACAGGCGAGATCATCCGCACCATCAAGGAATACAACTCACGGCCGCCGTTCCCCAAAAAAGTTGCGAGAGCGTGTGCCACCCAGCAGTTGCCGGCAATGCCGGGAAAACTGCTGGGCACCCGCCACCTGCTTCTGCACGTAGGAAAACTCGAACCGCCCGACGGTGACGTAATTGGATACTGGTCTGAGCTTGACGCTTTGGTGCTCATGCTCATTCTGCGGATGATGCGTTTCGAGGGACCTTTCTACCACTCGAAATTCGGTCCTGACGAAGTTGTCCTTAAAGATCAGTTGGTGGTGTCATCAGCCAGTGAGCCAGCGCCGAAGCCTGTGTCCGATGATCGCGTCGAAGCCGATACCCCGGATCGCGTAGAGATGATCAGACTGCTTGCGTACAAGCTCTGGGAACACCGAGGGCAACCGTTTTGGGACGACCAGCGCGACTGGCATGCCGCCGAAGCCATGATCGCATCAGGTGGATGCGGCGTGTGGTGACATGCGGCCGCGAAGGTGAATGGTGCCTGAAGTTGCTGCGGCCAGCGCATGCGTCGAGTTCTTCGGATTGAGGATGTGTACCGATAGGACGAGATTTATGAAATGGTTGCTTCCGGGGTTCGAAAGCAACAGGGTTGTTAACCCGGAGGGGGTCTGGCGCGCGAGAGGCAGAGAGTCCGGGCCCCGAGATCGGCCCGGACCGGAAGAGGGGCGCTCGTGCCGCGATTTCCGGCGCTCTCGCGCCGTCCGACGACCCGGTCGGACGTGGCGTAAACCCTTGCAATTGCTGGCGGAAACGAAAGAACCCCGCGACCTCTCGGTGCGGGGTTCTCTCGTTAACTGGGGGGTCGCGTTGGTTCGCGGCCCGTGATCAAGCTCAAAATGTGTCTGCCTCATCTGCAACCTGCTGGTTTACAGAATGGCCTTACATCTGCTGAATTCTGGCCGAAATCACCTCGTGGCATCGCTCGGTGAATGTAATTTGCATCTCCGTGTTTTTCTTTGCGAACGTCACCCGTTCCACCATCTGGCCAACCAGATCGCTCTGCAACCCCTCGCCCATACCCGACCAGACCGTCGCGTACTGGACGGCTTGGGCCTCCCGTTCCGATGACAGCAAGCCTTTCCAGACGGCCTGATCGTTCAATTTCTGACAGACGAACCTTTCAAGGTCATAAGCCGGGTAGCGGACGCCACGACATGGCGCTCGACCGCGGGCGGTGGATCGACAGCTGTAGAACCGGTACCGCACGCGGCCACCACCTTCCCCAAGCGAACGGGAATTGATCTGAGTGGAGAGTTGCCGGCCGCATTTGGGGCAGATGAGCTTTCCACGCAGGGGGAAATCCCGCGGGGTCCGTTTTGTATTCGTGATCGTGCGGCGGCCTGCCAAGACGTTCTGCACACGGTCGAACAAATCCTGAGTGATGATGGGGGGATGGCATCCGGGCCGCATGCCGCCATGGGTATCTCGATACTGACCGGTATAGATGGGATTCCGCAGCAGGTAAAGAACCTGGCGGGCCGTCCATTTCCCGCCGCCGCGCATCTTGCCGGAACGGCGAGCGACCCACGCCTTGGTACGCCACTTCAGATGATTGATCCGGGCGGCGATCTCGGCCGGAGTCTGACCGCGTGTGGCGCGATCGAATATCAGCCGCACGCGTCGAGCTTCCTTAGGGATAATCACGAGTTGTTTGGTCTTAGGGTCGGCGGTATAGCCCAGGGGAACGGGACCGGCGATGCGAAGTCCGTGGAATTTCAGATACGCCCGCGTCTCGGCAATACGGGTCGCGATCATGTCGCGCTCGAACTCCGCGAACACGCCCAGAAGGTGGCGGATCAGTTTCGCCTGCGCACCGTCAGGCGGGTTGAACTCCTGGGCTAGTTGAACCTTGACGCCTGCTCGCTCAAATTCCTCGAGCAGCGCGATCAGGTCGTAGACGCGCCGGGAGAGTCGGTCCAGCGCCGTGACGTAAATGAGATCGACGCCATGAGACTGGACCAATGCACGAAGACGGGTCAGTGCTGGCCGGCCGAGAGTGCCCCCCGATTCGCCCTCATCGTCGAATCGGGTTCCGACCCACACCGTATGTTCACTCGCACCCCGATTGGCAAAGGTCTGACAGTTGGCGAACTGAGCCTCGCATGAAGAGAACGTCGCGGGTCGATCCACCGACTGGCGGGTGTATATGGCATAACGGGTAACCTTGGGCGCGTCGAAGGTCATGGCGTGAGCCAATTCTCCACGCTCAAGCCGGAAACCCGTCGGAACTCCCGCTCATTATTGGTCACGACGGTGATGCCCAATGACAACGCATGTGAGGCGATCAACGTATCCAAAGGGCCGATCGGAGTTCCTGCCCGCTCCAATGCTGCGCGCACCGCGCCATAGACCTCCGCCGCCTGGTTATCGAAGGGTAAGATCGCCAGGGGAGCGCAGAACTCGGCCAGCAACGCCGTGTGCCGCGCCGGCCGCGCTGTCTTGGCCACTCCGTACTGGAGTTCTGCCAAAGTAATGCTGGAAATGGCGGCTTCATCCACACGGCAGCGCTTCAGTTGCTCAAAGACGTGTGCCGCCCGACCGCGGAGTAATTCCACGCAGATATTCGTGTCGAGCATGTAGCGGGTCACGTGCGTTTCGCCTTTCTAATCTCCAGTGATTTGCGCGTCTCCGCAGCCGTGGGCTGGCTTCGCTCGGCCATGAAGTCCTCATCGGCCTTGCCGAGCGTGTCCGCCATCAGGTCCCAAGCCGCGCCGCGAGGAAACAACAACACCGCCGACCCGATGCGCTTCACGCACACCTCGTCGGCATCGAATCGGAATTCTTTGGGCAACCGAACTGCCTGGCTGGCCCCGTTCTTGAACACCTTGGCTGTCGCAATCATGATTCTGCTCCTTAATCTAGACTGTAGTATATACTCCAGGACGGAGCGAAACAAGACGCCTAAGCAGACGGGACTGAACTGATTCCGCACTGGTTGCTTTCGCGGCCCGGAGAGAAACGGGTTGTTAACTGGCGAGGGGGTGTTAACGAGAGAAACAGAGAGCGCGGGGCGGGAAAAGGTACATGGATGGGTCCGGACGTTGGCATTGGCGATTTTTCGCGCTCTCTCCGGGCGCGGGTGGCGAAGGCACGCGACGTAACCCCTTGCCAATACTGGCCAGAAACGAAAAGCCCCCAGAGGCTTCTCTGAGGGCTTTTCGCGTTAACTGGACGGTTGCCGTTCCGCAACCGAATCTCAAGCTCCCCGAGCTGGACTTGAACCAGCAACCTAGCGGTTAACAGCCGCTCGCTCTACCGATTGAGCTATCGGGGAATCGGTATACCCGGCCGGTTGGCCGAGCGCTATAGCATAGCGGGCCCGGCCAAACCTTCAAGCGTCACCGCTTCAGCAGCCACCGCTTCAACACGTCCGCGCCGGGGGCTTTTGTGAGCTGGCGCCTCCCCCGGTAACATGCATCGCTGCGCCCGGGGCTGGGACCTGAACTCAGATGGTCCGGGCGAAGGGAGTGAGCCATGGTGACACGACTGGAAGGTGATCTGCTGGCACGGGACACGAAGGTGGCCATCGTGGTCAGCCGGTTCAATGATTTTCTGACCGCCAAGCTGGTGGAGGGCGCGGTGGATGCCTACAGCCGCCACGGGGGTGACCCGGCCACGCTGACCCTGGCCTACACGCCCGGAAGCTTCGAGATGCCGGTGACCGCCCTGAAACTGGCCAAGACGGGCAAGTATCAGGCCGTGGTGTGCCTGGGCTGCGTGATCCGCGGGCAGACCGACCATTACGACTACGTGGCCAACGAGGCCAGCAAGGGCATCGCCTTTGTAGGGCTGCAGACGGGGGTACCGACCATCTTCGGGGTGGTGACGGCGGACAATCTGGAACAGGCCATCGACCGGGCCGGCGCCAAGCAGGGCAACAGCGGAGCCAAGGCCATGCTGACCGCCATCGAGATGGTGAATCTGCTGAAGAAAATCGGTTAACCAAGGACACCATGCCCCACCGACGCGATATCCGACGCCTGGCCATGCAGGTGCTGTACCAGATCGACCTCCGTGGCGAGGCGGATATTCCTCTGATCGCCGAAGGATTGGCGGATGGGCTTGATCGGCCCCAGGTCCGCGAGGAGGCCCTGAAACTGGCCCTGGCCGCCTGGCAGGATCACGCGCGGGCCGATGCTCTGAGCGGCGAACTGGCTCCCGGCTGGCCGACGCATCGGCAGCCGCCGGTGGACCGTTCGATCCTGCGCCTGGCTCACTGGGAGATGGTATCCGGGCACGCGCCGGTGAAGGTGGTAATCAACGAAGCGGTGGAACTGGCCAAGGATTTCTGCGCCCAGCAGAGCCCGTCCTTCATAAACGGCGTACTGGACAAGATGGCCCGGCGGCTGGAAAGCCAAGGGAACATTCCGAAGGGTGAGGCGCCTGAAGCGGCCGCGCCCGAGGCGTGGCTGAAGGATGCGAAGGAAGGAGAGCAACCGGCCTGACGAGCTGCGGCCGTCCCCCGGGAAAAGGGAGCGGCCCGGTTTCGCTCCTCACCCCGTTCTGGGGGAGAGGCCGGGGGGAGGAGGCTTGGGGACCGACACCATGGGTCTGTTCAAATCCATCTTCAAGAAGCTTTCCGATGGTCTGGCCAAGACGCGCCAGACCTTCGTGGCTTCTCTGCGCACAATCCTGACGGGCAAAGCCCTGTCGGCGGATCTGCTCAAGCAGGTGGAGCAGCGGCTGATTCAGGCCGATGTGGGCGTGCAGACCACCCGCAGCCTGATGGACAAGATCCGCAAGGCCTGGCAAGAGGGGGCGATCAAGGATGGGGACCAGGTGATCGACTACCTGCGTAAGGAACTGGCGGCATTGTGGCCGGCCGAGGATCGGGCCCTGCATTTCGCCGGCCAGGCGGGGACGGATGGGCAAGCCCCCGGTGGCCCCCCTTCCGGAGGCGGGGGCGGAGGTGCGGGTCCGACGGTGATTCTGGTTTGCGGGGTCAACGGTTCGGGCAAGACCACCAGCATCGCCAAGATCGCCAAGAGCCTGCGTGACGATGGCAAGACGGTGCTGCTGGCCGCGTGCGATACCTTCCGGGCGGCGGCCGTGGAGCAACTGGAGGTGTGGTCCCAGCGGCTGGGGGTCGAGGTGGTCAAGGGCCAGCACGGCGGCGACCCGGCGGCCGTGGCGTTCGATGCCGCGGCGGCGGCCGTGGCCCGGAATTTCGATGTGCTGCTGGTGGATACGGCCGGGCGATTGCATACCCAGGACCATTTGATGCGGCAGCTTACGAAGATCCGCAATGTGCTGACCAAGAAGATTCCCGGGGCCCCGCACGAGGTGATCCTGGTGCTGGACGCCACCACGGGTCAGAACGCCATCAATCAGGCCCGGGTGTTCACCCAGGCCACCCAGGTGACGGGGATCTTCCTGGCCAAACTGGATGGCACAGCCCGCGGCGGCATCGTGGTGGCGATACGCGAACAACTGGGAATCCCGGTCAAGTTCATCGGGGTGGGCGAGACGCCCGACGATGTGGAGCCCTTCGAACCGGTAAGGTTTGTGGATGCGATGTTCGCCCAGGCCTGAGCCGGGCCGGGCGGCCCGATACACCAAGGGCCGAAAAAGGCTCCGCCGGCGGCCGGGCTCACGGGGCGGCCAGTTGCTGGGTGGGGGCCCCGGCCTCAAGGGGCCCGCCGGTGACAAGGCGGTGGAATTCGCTCAAGGTCAGCCCCCGGGGTTGGAGCGGGCCCAGGACCGCGCGGACGACGGCGGCATATTCCAGGTCGGTCAACCCCATGTGCTGGATGGCGGTCAACACCCGGGCCAAACCCTGCAGGCAGGGATGGACCGGAGCGCTGGCGGGCAGGCTGGCGAGGTATTGCTGGAACCCTCCCACGGAAGGGTGGGGACCCGCCTGGCGGCGGTACGCCCGCCAGCAGGCGGCCACCGCCGCCCGCAGACGCGGCAGTTCGTTTCTGACCACCTTCTTGCCGGTGGCGCGGTCAGTGGACTGGCGGAAGAACACGGCGCGGTAGGCGTCGACGGCGGCCAGCGAGGAGGCCCGGTTGATCCGGTTGATCTGCATCACCGTCTGGTCACCCCTATTCCCGGGGGTGGCGGCCGGCGAGCTGAGGTCGTTGTAGAGGCGGGTGAACCGGAGGAACGTGGTGAATTCGCTGTTGCTGGGGTCGCGGGGGTCCACGGTCAAATCGGAACGCAGGGAAAGCCGTCCGGACGGCCCCAGCAGGGGCTCACGCACCATGCGGTCCGCAAAGGGCAGGGGCCCGGCCAGGATGTAGGCGGCAGGATTAGCTCCCGGAACCGGGGGCGCAACGG
Source organism: Planctomycetota bacterium (assembly GCA_021784455.1). Classification (GTDB taxonomy): domain Bacteria; phylum Planctomycetota; class Phycisphaerae; order Phycisphaerales; family Phycisphaeraceae; genus JAJXSS01. The sequence goes on along the minus strand of JAJXSS010000062.1, from coordinate 1,090 downwards.
CGATGGTCTCATCCAGCACCCGCGGGCCGCCCAGCACGGTTGCGCCCGTGTAGTAGAACTGGGGGCCGGTTAACGGAAGCATCTGAATCACATCCCAGCCGCTGAGGGTGCCGTTGATATTGGGGGTGGCCAGGGGCGATCCAAAGCGTGGCGCGGCGTCGGCACCATTGACGGTGGGCACGGTGGAGAAATCCAAAAGACCGTTGGCCACGATGTCCAGGCCGGCATCGGTCGTGCGGGAGCCCGTGCTGGTGAGCAGCCCGGCGGCCGGGCGGGTCTGCAGCACGATGGCCGGGGCATGCAGGTGGATGTCGGTGCAAGCGTTGAGATCGGCGACGGTGATAGTGCTGGCAGCGTCGATGGAGACGCTGCCGGCGGCCGCGGTGATCTTGTTGCGCGGGCCGACGCTGAAGCTGCCCTCCTGGGAGGCAATGACCAGGTTTCCGCTGGGGGCCGCCACCGTGGCGATGCCCGTGACACGCGGGGTGACGCCGTCGGCGGCAAACACGCCGGCCGGATTGAAGAGAATGTCCCCGGCCACCAGGATGCTGGGGCTGGCCGGGCTGTCGGTGTCGCGGGCGTTGATGGTGATGGTCTTATCGAAGTTGGCCCCGGCCTCCACGGTCAGGCTGCGCATCAGCGTTTCGCCCGCCAGCGGCGTCGCGCCGACCTGACCGGCGAACTGCACGTTCCCCTGCGGGGCCAGCACGGTCAAAGCGGGATTGGGATTACCGGCCACCCCCGGAAGCGCATCCACCGTGCCCATGAAGCGGATGTCGCCGGTGAAGCTCAGCAGCGTGGTGTCCTGGCTGAAGGTGACGGGCCCCTCGTAGGTCTGGCCGCGCTGGGTGGCGACGCTGTAGCCGAAGCTGTAGGCCGGCGGACTGTTGAACTGGGTCGCTCCGGTGACGTGCACGGAGCCGACCAGGGAGGCGAAGTCCTGGGCCTGGGGCGGGTTATGGATGCCGGTGCTTTCGCTGACGGGGGCATCAAAAATCGCATCGCCTTCGATGGTGAAGTCGGGTTCCTGGCCGGGCACGGCCCCGCTGGGCCCATACTGCCGCCGGCCGTGGACGAAGCCGTGGAAGTG
>JAJXSS010000478.1 GCA_021784455.1 Planctomycetota bacterium | reverse complement strand
GGATCCTTTATAAGGTGCAGTTGACGGTGGACCGCGCGACGCAAGTAGTGGGGCTTGATGATGTCTGGTTGGGTTACCGGCTGGCGGATGGCCTGATGGTCTTCGGCGGCGAGTTCCAGGACCGCTTTTCGCGGGAGGGCTCCATGAGCGGCGGCAGGACGCAGACGGCGGACCGCTCGGCCGTGGACGCCATGTTCGCCAACAACGACGATTACGTGCAAGGCATCGGCCTCGACTGGCGGCCGCTGGAAGCCCTTAGAATCGGGGCCACCTACAACGACGGCATGAAGTCGGGCAACTTCAGCACCACGGCCACGAATCTGACGTGGAACAGCACCGCGGCAGAGTACGCCGTCAGCGGGCGGGTGGACGTGAAGCTGGCCGGAGATTTCCGAAACAGCGCCGATGTGGAATCCTGGACCGGGATCGACAGCCCGCAGGTGTTCGTGGGCGGCGGAATCCACTACGAGCACGCCAAGGCCGGCAATGCCGCGCCGCCGGAGCCGGCCTTTATCCCGGCCATCCCCTACGGCGAACTGACGATCTGGACGGCTGATGCCCTCTTGAAGTACCGGGGGCTGGGTCTGATGGCCACGGGCTTTGGGTTGTACACCGGCGGCTCGACGGGTGCCGAGCCGACCAGCAACTACGCGGCCACCGTGCAGGGCGGGTACTTCGTGATTCCGGACGTGCTGGAACCGTTTGTCCGTTACGAATACATCCATCCGGACCCGATCCTGAGCGGGGCCCATGATCTTCACCTGGTGACGGCGGGGGCCAACTGGTTTCTGCACGGGCACCATGCCAAGTTCACGGTGGACGTGGTGTGGGCGCTGAACAATATCAACAGTGCCAGCGTCCTAGGCACGAGCCTGAGCAGCATCGGTCTGCTGATGGACGACCCCGGCGCAACGGACCAAGTGGCCCTGCGCGCCCAGTTTCAGTTGCTGTTTTAAGGGATCACCCTCGTGCCTGATCATTCTCACGACCATCGCGGGGCCTCCGAAGGCGACGGTCCGGTGGATCGCAACCTCGCCTTTTCCATCGCCCTGAACATCCTGAGCGTGGTGGTGGAGATCGCGGGGGGAATCCTGTCGGGCAGGCGATGCCTTGATTCATTCGCCGTCCCTGCCATTTCAAGAATCCCATGAATACTAAAGCCACCCAGTTCGATCTGATTCCGACCATGGCGGTGATGGTTACGCCCGCCTTGGCGGGGCACGGGGCGGCGATGGTATCGGGCAAAGTGATGCAAGTGGATGCGATCGAAGGCTCGCCAAGGAAGGAACTTGTATGAAGACGGTCTGGAAACTCGGTACCGTGGTCATCCTGCTGGCGGCGGTCGTGGCGGTGATTGCCGCCAGGAGGCAAACGCAGAACTCTCCCCCCAAGGGCCCCCTGGTTACCCAGGCTCCCGATGCGCCAAACGCCGTGCCGCTTGCGGCCGTAGCGGCCCTTCCACGCCTGGTGGACCTGGGCGCCCACAATTGCATCCCCTGCAAGATGATGACCCCCGTCCTTGAGGAACTCCGGCGTGACTACGGCGGCCGATTGCGGGTGGACTTCATTGACGTGTGGCAGAATCCCGATGCCGGCCACAAGTACGGCATTCGCCTGATCCCGACGCAGATTTTCTACGACGCCGCGGGCAAGGAGCTGGCCCGCCACGAGGGCTTCATGGCCAAAGAGGACATCCTGGCCCAATGGTCGGCCCTGGGGATATCCCTGGGCGGGCCATCACGTCCGCAGGAGTAAGCTGTGGAACACCTGTTCACCATGCTGACGCGGGCCGTGGAAGCGGGGTCGGTATGGGCCCTGGCCGCCGCCGTGATCTGGGGTGTGCTGAGCATCGTGCTGAGCCCGTGCCATCTGGCCAGCATCCCGCTGATCGTGGGATTCATCAACGGGCAGGGGCAAGTCAGCGCCCGGCGTGCTCTGGTCCTTTCGTCCCTGTTCGCCCTGGGCATCCTGGGCACGATTGCCAGTATCGGAGTGCTCACCGCCGCCGCCGGTCGCTTGCTGGGGGACCTTGGCCCCTACACCAGTTATGTGGTGGCGGGGATCTTCTTCCTGGTCGGATTGCACCTCTTGGGCGTGCTGCCCATACCCTGGTCGGGGCCGGGCCAGATCCGCTTCGCACGCCGAGGTTGGCTGGCGGCACTGGTGCTTGGACTGGTTTTCGGTGTGGCGCTCGGGCCGTGTACCTTCGCCTACCTCGCCCCCGTGCTGGCCGTGTCCTTTAAGGTCGCCGCCGGCCGCCCCGTATTGAGCGTCCTGCTGCTGGCCCTTTATGGTGTGGGGCACTGTGCCGTGATCGTCGCGGCCGGGACATTTACGCAGGTTGTCCAACGCTATCTCAACTGGAACGAGCGCTCGCAGGGTGGGGTGGTCCTGCGCGGCATGTGCGGTGGGCTGGTGCTGGCGGGCGGCGTGCACCTCATTTATGCGGCCTCGTAAGGAGAATAATCGTGACGACGGCCCCCATCCCGGAAAGCCGCGATGCCTGTCCCATGCCGACGCCGGCGGCACCTCAGGTGTCGGCGTCTCTCCCAGCCCGGCCATCGGCCTGGCGCCATCTGTTCCTGGGAATCGTCCTGGCCACGGTGTGGACCGGGCTGTACGCCGGCCTGGGGCCGGCATCGCGGTGGCTGACTTACGGCCTCCTGCACCTGCCGCGGGACACGCACCTGGCCTCCGCGGTGGAGTTCTTCCTCTTCGAGGTGCCAAAGGTCCTCCTGCTGCTGACGGTAGTGGTGTTCGTCGTGGGGGTGATCCGCTCGTTCTTCACCCCCGAGCGGACGCGGGCCATCCTGGCCGGCAAACGCGAGTCCGTGGGCAACGTGCTGGCGGCCTGTCTGGGCATCGTCACCCCATTCTGTTCCTGCTCGGCCGTGCCGCTGTTCATCGGCTTTGTCACGGCCGGCGTGCCGCTGGGCGTGACTTTTTCTTTCCTCGTGGCCGCGCCTCTGATCAACGAGATCGCCGTGGGACTGCTCTTGAGCCTGTTCGGCTGGAAGGTCACCCTGCTCTACGTGGGCACCGGCCTGAT
>JAJXSS010000061.1 GCA_021784455.1 Planctomycetota bacterium | reverse complement strand
CCGGGGGCAGCCTCCTGACCATCGGAACCAGCGGACGCCTGCTGCGGCTGGATCCGCTTCAATAGAAAAGTCCAGAATTCAAGGTTCAAAGTTGCCCAGCCCCGCGGGATTCCACAGCCCCCCGCGCGCCCGGCCTGGCTCGTCAATCCCGCACTTTGAACTTTGAACTCTCCCAAGGCCCATTGCCATGACCGATCTTATCCGTGTCCGCCGTGCCCTGATCTCCGTCAGCGATAAATCCGGACTGGTGGCATTCGCCCGCCAGCTCACCGCCCTGGGCGTCACCCTCATTTCCACCGGCGGCACCGCCAAGGCCCTGACCGCCGCCGGCCTGGATGTCACCCCCATCGACCAGGTCACCGGCTTCCCCGAAATGATGGATGGCCGGGTCAAGACCCTGCACCCCCGCATCCACGGGGGCCTCCTGGCCCTGCGCGACAATCCCGAACACCAAAAGGCCATGGCCGAGCACGGCATCGAGGCCATCGATCTGGTCTGCGTCAACCTCTACCCCTTCGAGAAGACCATCGCCAAACCCGGCGTGAAAGAAGACGAGGCCATCGAGAACATCGACATCGGCGGCCCCAGCATGGTGCGCTCGGCCTCCAAAAACCACGCGTTTGTGGCCGTGGTCACCGATCCCGCCCAGTACGCCCGCGTGGGCGCAGAACTCACCGGGCACAACGGCTGCACCAGCCTGGCCCTGCGGCGGGAGTTGGCGGCCGCCGCTTTCGCCCGCACCGCGGCCTACGATGCGGCCATCGCGTCGTGGATGTCCAGCCACCTCGCCTCCGGAACAGCTCCTGCCCCAGCCAAGGCTCCCGGCAATGCCCCCTTCCCCGGGCACTTCGATCTGCACCTGGAGCGCCAGGCCGAACTGCGCTACGGGGAAAACCCCCACCAACTGGCCGCTTCCTACACCTGGGCCGATGCCCCTTCGGGCGAGGCCGGCATCCTGGGCGCCCAGCAGCTTCACGGCAAGGAGCTTTCTTTCAACAACCTGTTCGATGCCTCGGCCGCCCTGGAACTGATCAAGGAATTCAGCCAGCCGGCCGCGGCCGTGATCAAGCACACCAACCCCTGCGGCTGCGGCGTGGCCGCGGACCTGCGGCAGGCATTCGAGAAGGCCTATTCCGGCGACCCCCTGGCAGCCTTCGGCGGGATCGTGGCCTTGAACCGCCCGGTGGATCAGGCCACCGCCCAGGCCCTTACCGAAGGTCAGAAGTTTCTGGAGGTGATCCTGGCCCCGTCCTACGCCCCCGACGCTCTGGAGCTCTTGCGCAGCCGCTGGCAGAACGTGCGCCTGCTGGCCACCGGGCCCATCGCCGGCCCCTCCGAGCGCAGCCCGCGGGCTTTTGACCTGAAGTGGATCGTCGGCGGCGCCCTGGTGCAGCAGCGCGACCTGGCCGACATGACGCCCCGGAACTGGCAGCACAAAGCGGGGCCGGCGTTGAACCCCGCCCTGGCGGCCGACCTGGAACTGGCCTGGATCACCTGCAAACACGTGAAATCCAACGCCATCACCATCGTGCGCGAGGGCACCCTGGTGGGGGCCGGGGCCGGGCAGATGGACCGGGTGGAAAGCTGCAAGATCGCCGTGCAGAAGGCTCAGGCCAAGGGTGACAACCGCGCCCAGGGCGCGGTGGCCGGCTCCGATGCCTTCTTCCCCTTCCGCGATGGCCCGGACACCCTGATCGCCGCGGGCGTGCAAGCCATCGTCCAGCCCGGCGGCTCCAAACGGGACGAGGAAACCATCCAGGCCTGCAACGAGGCGGGCGTGACGCTGATGTTCACCGGCCAGCGGCATTTCCGCCACTAGCGGAATTTTCGATTTTTGACTTTCGATGGCCCCGGAACTCCGGCGCCGGGCGTGGCGCTGCCCGCTCTGGGACAATGGGCCACTTCCTCCTCACTTCTTCTGCCACCGATCTTCCTTTTCCAGCACCGAGCGCGGGCCGGCGCCATCCAGCCAGGCCTGGGCGGCCGGGTCGTGCTTCAGACAGGCATCCCAGAAGGCGGTGCTGATCGCCAGAATGGCCCGGTGGTGGTTGGGGTTCCGCGCTTCGCTGTCACCGGGCAGGGGCCGGTCGGTGAAGGCCGAGTGCTCGGCCTGGTTCAGCACCAGCTCATACTTGTGTCCCGGGGGCAAGGCGGCAAAGACGGCCAGGCGAGACTTCACATCGGTATCGCCGATGGGGGCAATGTCCTTGGTGCCGGTCATGAGCAGCCAGGGAATCTTCACTTGGCCGAACGCCTCCTGAGGGGTTCCGCGGCGCGGGCTGCTGGGGCTCATGATCACGGCCGCCTTGATGCGCGGGTCGGTGAACGGAGCCCTGCCGCCGGCGATCGTCTGGCCGCTGAGGGCCTGGGTGGTCACAGCGCCGAAGGAGTGGCCGGACATGCCCACCCGGGTCAGGTCGAGCCGGCCGGCCAGTACATCTTCGGGGAACCTGTTTCCGGGGGACCTGTTCCAGCGTTCCAGTTGATCCAGCACCGCGGGGATGTCCTTGACCCGCAGCAGGAAGTTCTGGAGGCTGGCGGCCTGGCGCAGGGCCTGCATGCGCTGGCCCGGAGGCTTGTCCTGCCACACCGAGGCATCGCTGCCGGGGTGTTGCACGAACACGGCCACATAGCCGCGGGCCGACCAGTGCTTGCCCAGGTAGCTGCTGCCGAAGCGCGAGCCGCCCAACCCGTGGCTGAACAGCACGATGGGCGCGGGCGCTGCTTCCGGGGGAAGGTAGACCAGGATGGGAATATCCCTCCCCCGGACGGCATCGTGGACCACCAGGTCCACGGTTCGGGGCTTAAACCCTGCCGGCACCGCCAGCGGGTCATAGGCTGGGCTGGCCAAGATGATCGGCGGCGCGGCCAGGGCAAGGAAACCGGCCACTAGACCCGCCCGCAACGAGCCAGGGAAGTACATCTGGATGATCCTGGAAAATGGGGACCTCGCCCGGAGTTGCCCTCAGGGCGTTGTTTCTTATCTGTCCTACCTTGCTCGTCTTCCCACGGTTGCACCGCCGAGGCAAGCAGGCCCGCGCGCCATCGAGGGCGCGCGGGACGAGGGGGCTTACTCATTCAACGCGTGGTGCAAGACCCAATCGGCGAAGGCCCCGGGGTCTTGCGGCCCGTGCGGGTGGTGCCTGCCACCGGGCTTTCGAAAGAGATGGATCGTGCCCCCCAGGGCCTCGACCCGCTGGCCCAGGATTTTGGTGTTTTCCTCCCACGGCACGACTTCATCGGCATCACCAAACCAGTGCACCAGAGGAACGCCCGCCTGCACCAGCGGGCTGACGTTGTCAATGGGATTCTGGTCATAGGCCAGGGCCTGGGCCTCCGAGGCAAAGCCGTAGCATTGCAGAAGTTCCTGCCAGCAGGCGGCCTGGCCCGGGTCGGTGGCCTTGCGCTGGCCACCCGGCCAGCTCTTGAAGTCGCACACGGGGTTGTCGGCATACACCAGACCCACCTGGTCGGGGTGAACCGCCGCCCAGTTGTAGACATAAAGCCCCCCACGGCTGAGCCCCTCCAGCACCGGGCGGCGGTGAAAGCCGTACGTCGCCGTCATCTGGCGGTAGAACTCATCGAAGCGTCTCATGGCCCTGGGGCAGCCGAACGTATTGCCTACATTCATGAAGGCCACCCACCAGCCGCGCTCGAGCATGGCCAGATCAAAGGCCGGAAAGGCCGCGAAGAATTCCGCCTTCCAGACCCAGCGCTGGCCGGGGGCGGGATGCTTGGGCTCAATCACCACCACGGCGTTTTCACCCATCTGAAAGTCGTAGCGCGTGTAGCCGTGGTAACGGTTGCGCGGGAATTGAGGCACGCCGCATGAAACCAGCCTGGCTGGGGCTGATGGGGTTGTCTGGTCCATGGGGTACTCCCGGGCGCCCGCGGGCGTTTCCGGACGCGAGCAATCTCGAATCGGATGGCAACACCCGAAATTGCCCTTGGCACCGCCGCCCCCCCGCATCGCCCGGCAGATCAGATCCGACATCATCGCTGTGCCGGTACTTACTGCACGCTGATCTGGGGGCCGGCATAGGCCCCTTCCAGGGCCCGCACGCTGATCTGGCCGGCCACATTCTTCACCAGGGCCTCGAGTTCTTGCGCCAGCGTTCCGGGGGTGAAGTTGGCGGTGGGATTGCCGGCATCGGAGTTGGCGCGAAGGGCCATGTTGATGGGCACGGCCCCCAGGAAGGGCACGCCGAGTTCCTCAGCCATCTGCCGGGCCCCGCCCTTGCCGAAGATGTCGTATTCCTTGCCATCATCGCCGACGAAGTAGCTCATATTTTCCACCACGCCCAGGACCTCGATGTCGAGCTGCTGGAACATGCGCACCGCGCGGCGGGCATCATCCTGGGCGACGCGCTGGGGGGTACACACCACCACCGCGCCGGAAAGGGGCAGGATCTGGGCCATGGTCAGGGGCACATCGCCGGTGCCGGGGGGCAGATCGATGATGAGGTAGTCCAGATCATCCCAGCGGGTCTGCACGGCCAGTTGAGAAAAGGCGCTGTGGGCCATGGGCCCGCGCCAGATGAGGGGTTTTTCCGCTTCCACCAAGGCGCCCAGCGTCATGGTCTGAATGCCGTGGACGGTAAAGGGGATGATCTTCTTGCCGTCCACTTCCGGGGTCCGGCCCGCCAGGCCCAGCAGGGTGGGCAGGGATGGGCCGTAGATGTCGCCATCCAAGAGGCCCACCTTGGCGCCGGTGCGGGCCAGGCCCACGGCCAGATTCACGGCCACGGTGCTCTTGCCCACACCACCCTTGCCCGCGCCCACGGCCACGATGTTCTTCACCCCCGGCAGCGGATTGTTCTGAGCAGCCTTCTTCTGGGGCGACTGGGGCACCTGAGCCCCAAAGTCCACCTTGACTTCCACGATCTCCGGGCCCAGGGCGCGCACGGCCTGTTCCACATCGCGCTGGATGGTCTCCTTGAGCGGGCAGGCGGGGGTGGTGAGCTCGACCTTGATGGTGGCGTGGCCATCGCAGTAGGCCACGTGCTTGACCATGTTCAGGGTGACGATGTCGCGATGCAGCTCCGGATCGTTCACCAAACGCAACTGATCGATAATCTGTTCCTTCGTAATAGCCATGGGAAACCCTTATTCCTCAGCGGCCGCAGGGAGGCGGCGGCATAGCGGCGCGGCGGCCCCGGGACGGGCGCCTGGGGGATCATAGTCGCCTGCGGGCCGGTCCTGCAATACGGAGGCGCTTTTGCCGTTATTCCGTGGTTGGAGACAGGGGGAACCAGAGCCGGGGGCGGGCTGCGAGGCTGAGTTCCGGGGGGTGGATTCCGGGGGGCGAACTTCCGGGGGCGCAGATCCGTAGAAGATACTTAGCAGATTCTGGCGGGGGGTGAGACGGGGGACCGTCTGGTGAAGTGCCAACCCACCGGCTGATGGGGCCGGGCGCTGTAAGTGCGCCGCGAGGCCCAGGCCACTTTTCACAAGGAGATTGTGCCATGCTCGTTCGTCACACGCTCGTTGCTCTGATCGCCGGAGTGCTGCTCACGGGTGCCCCGGTGCTGCTGGCCGCCCCCGGAAATCGTGACCCCGGAAATGTCCCCGGAAACGGCCCGGCGATGCATCACCCGATGCAGAAGGAGCATCAGGAAATGCGTGACCAGTTCCGCGACCTGCTCAAGAGCCTGAACCTTACGCCGGACCAGAGGGCCAAGGTGCGGGAAACGCTGCGCACCTTCCATCAATCGGTGGTGAAATACCGCCAGGACAACAAGGATGCCATCGAGCAGGCCCGGGCCGAAATCAAGGCGGGTCGCGAGGCCAAGGACCGCCAGAAGATCAAGGAAGGCTGGACCCAGCTCAAGGCCATCTGGCAGAAGGGCCCGCAGCGCGAGGACCTGATGAACCAGATCCGGGCCCTGCTGACGCCGGAGCAGCAGAAGCAGTTCGATGCGGGGCTCAAGAAGATGCATCAGGAGATGAAGGCCGACATGGCCGAGCACCATCACAAGCACAAGGCCGATCACTGAGCTTGTTCAGAACGCTGGATCCGATCCCCCCGCCCGGCCGCCCCATCGGTGGCCGGGCGTTTTATTGGGAAAGAAGCGTTGGGCAAGGGGCAAGCAGGCTGGCACTGGGCGCGGGGAGGCCGCTGTTTAGAGGCCCGGGGCAGGCTGACGGCCCCGGGCCGTGCGACAGCGGAGGCGCTGGCCAAGGGTCGGGGCCTGCTTTGGCATGGCCGCTGGTTGGTGGGCCTGAGCGGGGCCCTTTTTCCGGGGCAGGGGCGGGCAGGGAGGAATCGCTCGCGGAAGGGCGCCGCGCAGGATGCGCAGGAGGTTGAGGATGAAGAGGAGGATGGTGGTCAGGACACGGACCCCCGGAACGGCTGGTGTCGGGGATTGAGTTGGCCGGTGCAGGCCCTTGGGGGAGGACGGGGGAATCTCTGCGAGCTGATCTCTGATTTCTGAGCTGGAAGAATCGACCGCGGTCGCCAGCGGCGTGGCGGGAGCGGCTGGTAATGCGGCCGCTGCGGGTGCTTGGGGCGAAGACGAAGCGGCGGGCCCGGCGGCCCCTGCCCTCCGCCCCCGCCCCCGCCCCCGGAAGGTCGTCTCCGGCCCCCGGAAGGTGGTTTCCGGGCCCCGGAGGGTGGTCTGCGGGTGCGGGGGCCGGCGGCGGAGGGGGATGCGGCCAGGGGCGGCGAAGTGGAGGATGGTTTGACAGGCGCGCAGGGCGATGCTGGGCAGGGGTGAATCGGCCAGGGCCTGGAGTTTGGCGAGGGCCTGGGGGACGATTTGGCGGGCCAGGGTTTGGGAGGGGGTGAGCTGGGGGCCGGCCGGCCGGTCAAAGGCGGGAATGTGGGTGTGGAGGAGGTCAAGGACCTGGACCAGGGCGGCCCGGTCGGAAGCGGCAAAGGGGTGGGCGGGGATGGCGGACATGGGAGGAACTCCGGATTGAATACCCGAACATAATATAAACGAACATGGAGGGTTTGTCAAGTACAAATTGAACTTACTGAAACAAAGTTTTACTAACGGGAAGTGACGGGGGAATAGGGAAGAAGGCGGAAGGCCAGAGGGGGCGATTGGGCGGCGGGCGTGCCCCCTGAGGCCATCAGGCGGTGGGCGGTTGAAGGCGTGGTCGCTGGTCGGCCCTCGGATTCCGGCCGGCAGGGCTGGGGCTACTGGGGGGCCGGTTGTTTGGGCGGTCCGAGGGGGGAAGCCCTGGAACGAGGCCTCTGCCGGGTTCACTTCCGCGGAGTCAGGACATCAGCCATGGCCCCTATTTCATTTCCGATGGGACATGGAGAACAGGCCCACTGCGCGCAGCCTGCCATCCGGGGGGAATCGCACCGTAGCGCCGCAAGACGCTTCAGAGCCAAGAGTTGGCTGAATCCATGGATGGCGAAACCCGGTGGCGGTTGCTTGGTGAGCGCATGACAAAGGGCGATTTTCGCCGCTGACTTGTCACCTTCTCAATCCTTTGGGCCTCGCAGTCGGCCCTCCCCGCCGGGTGCGTCGATTGCTCCCGGAGTCGCCTCCGTGGAGCTAGCGTCAACCGTGTCGGCGGGGGTGATGTCCGCAGCGGATGTCAAAGATGTCAAAGAGCGGTAGTGCAAGCCCTGCTTTGCGCATTGTAGCTTGATAAGTTCTTCGATGCCGGTGGTGGCGAGGTTGCGTGCGGCGTTGTAGTCCGGGTCGGCTTCGAATCCGCATTCGGCCCGCGGGCAACGAAACGGCTCGCGCGGGTGCTGGTTGCGGTAATCCCGGTCGAAGTCGGCACGGATATGGCCGCACTGGCTGCAGCGTCGGCTGGTGAAGTAGGGGTTGACCTTCCTGACCTCGATGCCCGCTTCGGCGGCTTTGTCGTGGATGAACTGCTGGAGGGAGTGATACTGCCAGCGCTGGCCGAGAAAGGTGCCAGAGAGGGTATCGCGAAGGCCGCCGAGGTCTTCCATCTGGATGGTACCGGCGCCCTGGCTGGTGGCGAACTGGATCAGGGCCCGCGCCCGCGTGTGGTTGAAGGTGGTGTAGGCGTTGTCGATCCTGCCCTGGAGGACCTCGGTGCTGAGCAAGGCGCGTTTGCGACCGTGGCCGGAGCGTGCCGAGGCGCTGGCCAGCGCCGAGCGGTTGGCCTGCAGCATGGAGCGCCGCGGGGCAATAGTCTGGGTTTGCAGGGAGCGGACGCGTGCCATCAGCGGGGCGAAGGCGCGATAGCCCAGCCGGGCGTGGCCGTAGGTGATGGCCGCGGAATGCGGGGTACGCCAGCCCACATCCACCCCGACGATGCGGTCGGCGCGCAGGCCGGGCACCGGCTGGGGGATGAAGTCGAAGCTGATGTTGACCCACCATTGCCGGTGGTCTTCATCGTAGCGCAGCTCGAAGCAGCGCTGGCGGTAGTCGGATGCAGGATCCAGCAACTTGTCGAGGTTGGCGCGGGCGGAGCCGTCGAGTGTGCCGGTGGCAAGGATGACGCGGGGGTAGGGCTGGGTGCAGATCATCAGGTCCAGCGCCACGTCGCCGTTGGGCAGTTTTTCGAGTCTTTTCTGGGCAGGCTTGTCGCAGCGGATGTAGATGGGACCGTTGAGCCGGAGGCTGGGGAGTGCGGACTGTCCGCGCAGGACCTCGCGCCACCTGGTTTTGCGGGTGAGGGCCTGGATCTTGTACTGCGAGAGGGCGCCGATGACGGTATCGGGCAACGCGCCGCCGCCGCGGGCCGAGAATCGGTGCTGGGGGGCATCGGAGGTGTTCCTGTCTTTTTGCTTGCGGGCTTGGCGTTCCTCGATCAGTTGGCGGGCCAGATCCTTGTTGAGTTGGCCAATGGTTTTGCGCGGCAGCAGCTCGGCCCGCCCGGTGCGCCAAAGCTGGAATTGCAGGTAGGCGTCGCTGATGGCGAGGTTACCCAGCCGAAAGACGCGGTAGCGGGTTTTGCGCAGGAGGGCGGCCAGTTCGGGCCAAGTCAGGTTGACCGGCTTGACGACCTTGAGGCGAATGACCTTGTGAAGGCGTTTGAGCTTGGCGTTCTCCGGCATGATGATGCCCCGGCGGGTTGTTTTGCCAGTATTGTGGCATTTCGAGCCATTGCCAAGATCGCTCGGGAATAGTCTAACAGACTGATGAAGGAACGATGAGCCCTGACTGGGGCGAAGAACAGAGAAGCGTATCAGGCTCGGACTTGCGGTGACGAAACGGGCAGGCAGGGTGAAAGGGGAACGTTGGGAAAGGCCGCGGGGGGCGGCTATTTGTATTCAGGCGGCGCCCGCGCTCACGGAGGTATCGATTGATTCGGATCGTTCTTGTGCCGGCCCATCGGGCCTGGGGGAGAGGCGGGCCATGCACGGCCTGGGGGGAGACCGGATGGTGGGGGCTGATTGGGAGGGAGGGGGTTGCCGAGCAGGCACCCGTGCGGGGGTGATGCAAAGACCGGGCATACACCTGATGGCGCGCGATGCGGGGCGGCCGGGGATGTTCGGCTGGAGCGAACCTACGAAGAACCGTTCGGCCAGGGGCGAAACTGCGGGGCGATTCTTATTGAACCAGGCCCTGGGTCAGGCGCATGAAGGCGGTTTCCAGGTTGACTTGTTCTTCCTGGAGGCGGATCAGGCGGTAACCGGCTTCCACGAGGCGGCGGGCGATCAGGCTGGGGTCGGCCTGGGGGCCATCCAGGGCGACACGGATGTCGTGATCCTGGGCCTGGGCGGACGCCACGCCCGGAAGCTGTTTGATCAGTTCCAGGGCGGAGGGCTGGCGTTCGGCCACGGCCACGTGGACGACGCGGCCGACGCGGGCCTTTTCCAGGATCTCGGTCACGGTGCCGGTGAACACCAGTTGGCCGCGTTCGATGATGCCGACCTTGTTGCACAGGTCGGCCAGTTCCAGAAGGATGTGGGAGCTGATCAGGATGGTTTTGCCCAGGCGGTGCAGTTCCTTGAGCAGTTCGCGGATTTCGATGCGGGCCCGGGGGTCCAGGCCGGAGGCCGGTTCATCCAGCAAGAGCACCCTGGGGTCGTGCAGGAGCACCCGGGCCAGGGACAGGCGCTGCTTCATGCCGCGGGACAGGCCGTTGACTTCATCCTCCACCTTGTAGGAGAGGTCGGTCAGAGCCAGCACATCGTCGCAGACCTGGCGGCGTTTGGCGCCGTGGATGGAGTAGGCGGCGGCGAAGAACTCGAGGTACTCGCGCACGCACATGTCCGGGTAGGAGCCGAAGTAGTCGGGCACGTAGCCGATCAGGGAGCGTACCTGGCGGGCGCTGACGGGGCCGACGGACAGGCCGGCGATGCGGGCCTCGCCCCAGGTCGGCCGCAGCAGCGTGGCCAGGATTTTGATGGTGGTGGTTTTGCCGGCCCCGTTGGGCCCGATGAAGCCGAAGCAATCGCCCTCTTCGATGGCCATGCTCAGGTTGTTGAGCGCCACCAGGTCGCCGTAGCGTTTGGTCAGGTTGATGGTTTCGATGATGGGCATGGGGCACTTACACCGCAATGGTCCGAAGCCGCACAGGAATAAACGAAAAAAGAGGGCTTAAGCACCAAGGACACCAGGAACACCAAGAGCAGAGCGGAAAAGCCATTCTCTGAGTTTCTTTCGGGGTGGTCCTGGTGTCCCTGGTGGTTCAATACGGGCATCGAGCGTTTCGTGATTCCCCGCTCCGCGGGGCTATTCCAGCGGTGCGATCCAGCGTACCGTGACCCAGCCGCGGGCCGGCACGTGCCGGCCATCCACGGTCAGGGGCAAGGGCATGGCAAACGCCCCGGCGCGGCGGCCATCCAACTGCCCCATGATGATCAGACGTTGCAGCGGCAGCAAGCGGGTCAGGTCCAGGCCGCGCCCCAGGAGCCGCTGGTAACCCACGGGCTGCTGGAAGACATTCAGGTCACCGCTGCGCCAGTAGTCGGGCGGGGGCAGGGTATCAAAGAAGGAGAGACGCTCGATCATGGCCACCTGCGAGGCACTGGTCAGCGCCGCCGGCTGGGGCTGAGCCCCCCAGCCGCCCCCGGACAAGCCCCCGGAAAAGCTCCCGGACAACCCGCCGGCTAGCCCCCCGGTCAGGCCCACGGGCTGGCCCAAGAATCCGTGCCAGGCATGCTCGGCAAGCTGGTTGGACATCGGATTGATGGGCGGGATGGCCAGGGGCTCCCAGCCGTGGATGGCCGCCAGATCCAGCGGCTGGCCGGCGGTCCAGGGGTCGCGGAAGCGGGCGACCTGCACCGGCCGGCCATCCCCGGGGCAGAGGATCAGGAGCGTATCCTGCAAGGGCGCGGGCAGGTTGTGCTCCAGCGTACCCTGGAGCCGGCCGCGGACCAGGTGCACCGGGCCCTGGGGCCAGCCCCAGCCCTGGAGGCCGTGGGCCAGGTAATCGGCCACGAACGTTTTGGAGGTGGCGCGCAGCGGCACGGCCTCGCGGCTGGGCGCCCCCGAGCGCATCACGTAGCTCTGCACATCCACGAAGCCGGCGGGCTCTTCGGAGGGGTCCAGGCCGGGCGAGGCCAGGACACCGCCGCGGGCCGGGGCGTGGCCATCGCCCAGATCGATGCGGGCCCGTTCGTGGTCCGGGGTGGCCACGGCCAGCCAGGCGTGGACGTGCACCAGGTTTTGGGGGGCGGCCACATCGACGACGCCGTAGTAGGCGACCCGGGTGCGTCCGGGCTTTAAGAGCGCGGCCCCGCTCCAGGCCAGCAGTGTAAAGCCCAGCACCACAGCGCCGAAGAGGAGCCAAGCCCATTGCAGCCGGCGTTGGCGTTTGAGGACCGCGAAGCTGATGGGTCCGGCCAAGAGCCAGTAGGTGGAAAAGAGCACCACGGCCAGGAGGAGGGCCACGGCCGCGCTGCCCATCATGGCGGTCATGGGGGCGAGGAACTGGTCCAGGCTCACCAGCCGGCGCAGGCCGGGCCGTAGAAGCTGCTGGCTCTTGAGGGCGGATTCCAGCCAGGCCGGGCCGAACACCGGGCCGCGCCAGCCGAAGACGGTGGGCCACAGGGTCACGCCGATGGGGTTGGGGTTCTGGGTGACGCTGTTGGGCAGTTGCAGGGCGGCCAACTGAGGCGAGGTCAGGTCGATGCCGATGACGGTGACACGGCCCAGGCCGAATTGGCGGGCGACCACCACGGGGCGGTCCTGGCGGTCCCGGAGCAAGACCGAAACGGCCGCCGATTGGGCGGGCGAGGCCGGGCGGGGCCGATCGAACCAGCGGTAGCGGAAACGCAAGGGGCTTTCGTGCGTGGGCTGCCCCAGCCAGGTGGGCAGGTCCACGGCGGGCACATCATCCGCACTGGACCAAGCGGTCCCCGCCCCCGGAGTATTCCCCGGAATTGCTGGCGGCACTTCCCCCGGGGATCCCTCCGGTGCCAGGCTGGGGGGCAGCAGGTCGGCGAGGCGTGAGTGGGTCCATGGGTCGCCGGCCCAGGGCAGCACGATCACCAGGTGGCCCCCCCGCTGCACCCAGCCGCGGATGGCCTCGCAGGTGGCATCGGAGATTTCGGAGGCATCGGGGCTGCCTGCGGAAGGTGTCCAGATGAGGGCATCCAGCATGGCAAATCCGTACCACCGATCGGGCAAACGGGCGGGGTCCAGGCCGTTCAAGACAGTGCAGCCTTCCTGCTGCGCGATGGGTTCCTGGTAGGCCTTGAGGCCCATCAAGCCAGCGCCGGCCAGACCCACAATGCCGATGACGCGGGTGTTCGGGGGCACCTGCCGGGTCAGGGGCACGCGCTGGGAAGCGACCACCCGGCCGCTGCTGGTGTTAAGGTCATCGCCGGGGGCGATGTCGATGATGCGGACGGTGGTGACCAGGTGGGGGCTGGGGTTGACCGAGGGCATGGCATACAGCCAGGCCCGCTCATCGCGCTGGGGATTGAGGGTGATGATCTGGCGGGACTGGACGAGGTCGCCATCCACATCGGGGACGGTCCATTCACAGATGACGCGGCGCGGCTGGGCGGCCTGATTGTGCAGTTCGACCAGGAGCGGCGTCCAGCACGCCGGCCGAAACTGCCCATCTAATCCAACATTTTCGGGGGGCACCTTGAGTTCCACGCCAGCCATCTGGCCGAAGGCGGCTGGCGACCGCAAACCCAAAGCCAGGCCGGCTACGGCGGCCAGTGCCCACACCCCGGCGATGATCCAACGGTTACCCATGGGTCCTGTGACTCGCGGTTCCTCGGGCGGGACCTCTTCTATCGTACCCGGTCGGGCGGGCCGGTGGGCAAGAGGCTGGTGGCCCAGGGGCCGAGTGGCCCAATCCGAAGGAGCAGAAGGCCCCCCGCCCCCACCTTACCCATCCCTCCTGACCCCACTCCCGCCGCGACCGCGCGGCCCGGGGTCATCAAGCCCGCGTGCATCGCTGGCCGATAATGCCCAGAGATGCCGGATGTCACGGAAATTGCGGTTATTCTTCTGGGGCTGTTGACCTATCTGCTGGTCACGTGCACGCTGACGGTTATGGCGGCCCAGAGGAAGCACGCCCTCGATGTCCATGACCGGATCCGCGAGTCGAAACGGTTGCGGCAGGAGTACCTGGAGGCGGTGCGGAAGCGCGGGGAACAGTGAAGCGGAATCTCTGACCGATGATTTCTGATTTTGCTCGGGGAGCAACAAGGGTGCCGCGGACCGGGGGTCAGTCTGCTGGCTCGTACCCTCCCGGTCGTCTTCTGTTACCTTACCGGCATGGCGCGAATCCTCATCACCGGCGGCCGGGTTATCGATCCGGCCATGCAGTTGGACCAGGTGACCGACCTCGTTCTGGAAGGTGGTAAGGTGGCCCAGGTGGGCCAGGTGTCGAAGCCCCAGGCCGGGGATGTGGTGTACCGGGCGG
>JAJXSS010000060.1 GCA_021784455.1 Planctomycetota bacterium | reverse complement strand
AGGGCAATCAGCAGGGCAATGATGCTGATGACCACCAACAACTCGATCAGCGTAAAACCACGCCGATCGGCCGCCCCCCGCCGATCCTGGCGAACATCTGTAAACATGGAGGTCATGACGTGTCCTTTGGTTGTCCAAGACAACTGTGGAGGTAAGCCTGCGGACGACCCCTGCGGCCGATTCTTAGCGTCCCGGCCCCGGCGCCAGCCCAGCAGCAGGCCCCCGACCATCAGCCGGCGCAGACCGGCTGGTTCGGGTCCTGGTTGATCCAGGCCATTGCGGCCGGCCCGATAGGTGGTGTCGTCCCGCCCGTGTGCGTAGCGTGGCACAGCAAAGGCACCGACGTTGCCGCGGATCCTGGGGTAGGCCAGAAGGGGCATGGAATACCGACCGTGATGCAGAATGCACTACCGTCCGTTTGTGAGGTCCGGTGCCCAGCGCTCCCCGCCAGAAACCTGCCTGTCTTGGCCGCATACGCTGGCCTCCGATCGCACGAGCCCTGGATATGCCCCGATCAAGGTGGCTCCTGCGGCAAGAAACATGGGGGCGAGCCATCCGGCCGACCCCACGCGGTGGAAGGTCGAAAATCACTAGGCGCTCCGTCGGGGCCGCCACCCGCCGGCCAGCAGGCCCAAACCCACCAGAGCCAGGCCCAGCGAGGCGGGCTCGGGAACGGCCGCGGGAACCACATCCTGCCAGGTGGTGCCCACGGCGAAATTGGCGAAGTCGTAGGTGACCGACCCGGTGCCGCCTGCGGCCGACAGATTGGCCGTCGTCAATCCCAACTGGCCCAGATTGGCATTGCCGCTCGTAATGCTGGCCGTTGCTATCGGGGTGGCCGAATCGCCATACGCCGGGTTCAGCCAGAATGAAACGCTGTTATACGTCTTGCTGGTCGCATCCCACGCATACTTGGCTACCAGAAGGTCGACCGTGCCGTTCGTGATGCCCGGTGTGGCCTTGGCAATCGCGTTGTTCGTGGTACTGGTGCCAATGGTTGCCTCTAAGTTTTGTGTGGCAAGTGAATTGGTTGATCCTCCCGGGCCCAGTTGGCCCAGTCCCGTGGAAAGGGAAGAATTACCTGGGGAAGGAATAGTCGTCCCGGCGTACATGAACCAGTTGAGCCTGGTACCGGAGTTATAGCTGCCATTGACCGGTTTGAGGAGCAGCCGGGCATAGACATCCTGGCCGCTGATTGACGAAGACAGATTCCGGCCAAACCATTGCACAACGGCCCCGCTGTTACTGACAAACTGCAGCACGTTGGTGCTGCTGAGAGTTCCGCCACCGCTGACGTTGTAGGTCAGGTTGTTGCTGCCCGTGGCGGCCAGGACCGTCAGTTGACTGGCATGATCTGCGCTGCCGGTCACGTTGGTGTTCCACGTTCCCGCCAAGCGCACATCGGAACTGCCGGATTGCCCGCTGAGCGATGCGTTCGCGGTATAGCCGGCACCGAAATCGGCGTTGACCAGGATGCTGGCCGAAGCACTGGTGGCCAAGCCACCCAGCAAGAGACCGCCGGCACAAACCCGAACAACACCCGCCATTCGACTTTGATGATTCAGTCTCGGCATGAACTTCCTCCTTGGGGTTTACATGGTTTCCTGGGGATTCCATGGGAAAGGCTGTCCGCACATGATTCAGCCCAGGCCCTAGTTGCGAATGGCTCCAGATTCCGCCGCCTCCAGGGCTCAGCGCCGGCATGCCCCGTCGCGGCTGACCCGGCCATATTAAGTGATACACAGATACAATATAGCGGAATGGGGACGTGTCAAGTAATCCAGCGAAAATTTTATGGCCCCTTGGGAAAGGCCGGAATCACCGATAAATCCATAAATAATTCTCGTTTTTCATGGATTTCCCGCTTGCCCGGCCGCCGCTCAGGCAGTAAAATGGATTAAGACTGAACAAGTAGTATTTTGATACACAGTGAAAATGCCCTCGTCCACACCCGCGATTCCTGTGCGAATCCCCCGATCCGATGCGAACACCGTGGGACAGGCGCCATCGGCGAGCCCGGTGCCGCCCCGGGGCATCCCTCTGCATCTGCACGTGGCCACGCTCATCAAACAGCGTATTAAGCAGGGGCAGTACGCCGTGGGCAGCCAGTTACCCACCGTGCGTCAGTTGAGCCAGGAAATGCGGTTCAGCCACGGGGCCGTGCAACGGGCCCTGGGCGTGCTGCACGGGGAGGGGATTCTGCAGCCGCGCCGCGGGGTGGGCACGGTGGTCACCGATAGCTCCCAGTGCACCCAGACGGCCCTGTTCTTCGGCTTTGTCCAGCCTTTTTACCACTTGTTTTCGCAGAACTTGCAGCAGACCGTGGAGCACTCGCTCAACCGGCACACCAACTTCTGCATTACCCAGACCTCGCGTAATGATCCGGAGCGTGAGCGACAGCTCATCGAACATTTGATCACCAACGGCATGAACGGCCTGATGATCTGGCCCATCGAGGGCCACGCCAACGCCAACTACTACCAGGAGGTGGCCGACCGCATCCCCACCGTGCTGGTGGACCGCACCTTTCCCGGGGCCAAGGTCTCTTCCGTCACCCTGGAGTCGACCGGGGCCGGGGAAGAAATTGCGCAGCACCTGTACGACCTGGGGCATCGGCGTGTGCTGGTGGTGTGCGATCCGGCCGACATATCCCCGTTTCTGGACCTGAAGACCGGCCTGAGACACAAAGCCCGGCAGTTGGGCCCGGCGTTCCACCTGGAGATCCTGGACTGTCCGGTGATCCAGATGATCCTGGCCTACGAGGAACGCAACTACCAGCCGGCGGATGCCTGCTATGAACAACTGGCCTCCCTGCTGCGCCAGGGCGGTTACGATGCCCTGTTCTGCCCCCAGAACGATCTTTTCCAATATGTCTTCCTGGACCCCGACCGCATGGAAGTTCTGGAGGGCATCCAGTTGGCCAGCACGCACGACAGCAATCGCCCGACCAAATCACGCAAGTGGTACGCCACCGGCATCCTGGAATGGGGCCATGACCTGCCAGGAATGATTCAATCGGCCCTGGATCTGCTGCAGGAAATGGTTCTGACCCGGCGCCGCCTGCGCCGCAGCGTACGCTTCTCGCGGACGCTGGAATCACGTACGTGGCACCCGGTGCCGCGGAGCGGCACAAAGGCCTCCACGCTGCCATAGGACTTGGAAACAGACAGCCAGTCCCCCAAATGCCCGTGGCCATTTCGCCCCCCCTGAAAGGTGCCGACGACACGGACCGTCTGAACGCTCCGACGGCCTCTTGACGGGCCCACGACACAGCGAGGGATCGCCAATGACAGGAGCTTGGCGGTGACAATAATCGGAAATCAGTTTTGGCTTGGCCTGATGGCAGTGCTGCTGAGGCCGGCCCTGGCCGTGGCGGGTGAGCCCGCGGCGGGCCCGGGGCCGCTTCCGGCGCGGGCCCGCATCCCTCGGCGCCGGGCGTCCTGGCCCGGGAGCACCCGCAGCCGACGGTCGTGCGCCGGTGCGTCTCCGGGGATCTGAGCGATCCCAACGTTTTCCGCAATATGCGGAGTTGGGGATGCGATCTCCAAGTTCGAGGGCCATGGTTGGTCCTGGACCTACCACGCCTTCCGCGAGTTCAACGGCTGGAGGCAGGAGGATGATGAAACCGTCTGACGCCCCGGCATGCCCAAGCCCCGGCCCGCAGCCCATGACACCGGCCGGGCCCGGGTCCTGAAGAAAGCCCTGCCCATGAACATGGAACGCTCCCAGTTGGCCTCGGGCCAAGCGCAGCATTGGTCGGATGACCCGCAGACCTACCGCATTCTCTACATTGGTGACAGCATCACCCGCCACGGTAGCAATCCCGAGACGGTGGCGAGACTCAAATGGAATCACATCGCCGGCATGGCCGCCACCAGCGAAAGCCGGGATTATGCCCATCTCCTGGCCGCGATGATCCAGCAGACCCTGCCCGGCCGCAAAGTCGATGTGCTCTTTGCGGAAAAGGGCGGCAACGGCAGCGTGGCGGGGCGCCTGGCCTCGATCGAGGCTTACAAGCCGGCCCGGCCCAAGCTGGTGGTGATTCAGTTGGGGGAACACGAAAAGCAGGCCGCCGGAGTAACGGCCCTGCGTGCCAACTACGACAAACTGGTGACCGCCTTGGCCACCCCGTCTCCGCCGCCTCTGGTGCTGTGCACCGGCGTCTGGGACCCGTACGGGGGGCGGATTGTGAATGGCCAGCCGAACTATGAAGGGTGGGCGGCCACGGTCGATCAGGTCATGCAGGAGGTCTGCCAGAAGCACGGCATCCCCTTTGTGCCGGTGGTGGCGGCCGCCCTGGACCCCTCGTGCCGCGGCTGGGGCCAGGTAGCCGGGGTGCAGTGGCATCCCAACGACAAGGGCCATCAGGCCTATGCTCAGGCCCTGTTTGCCGCCTACGAAAAGGCCTGCCTGCCCCCCGCGGCACCAACCGCCCCCCCGCCGTCCCAGCCCTGACAGCCTTCGATCCGGCCTTCCGTGGAATGATTACCGCCCCATCACGCACCTTTGACCTGAGCCTCAAGACCGAGGTTGTCCTCAGCGCCCCCCCAATGGCTGCCGGTGGAGGCTTACCACTACCGCCATCGAGGGATGGTATACCCGGGGAATGCAATCCGGCCCGCTGAAATCGAAGGCCGCCAGCATCCTGTGGTGTGAATCTATGCCAGCTCCTTCGAGCCGCCCGTCGGCAGCCGATGCGCGGGTCTTCTGCGGCGGCCCGCTAAGACAGGCGGCGCCAGAAGCATGAACAGAACCCCACTGCTGGGCTCGGGGACCGGAGTATAGACCAAGTTCAGGTCGTTTCCCGAGGCCACCAGGGAGAAGCTGCCGCCGTTGAGCGGGTTGGTATCGGCAAAGGTGGAGGAGTCCAGGAGGAAGGAGGAGGAGCTGAAGCCGCTGATTCCGCCGGAGGCCGAGGCGATGGTCCAATGGTTGGCCTGCGAGGCGCTCCATCCCGGCAAGGCGCCCAGGGCCTCCAGGGCAATAGTGAACGGAGTGCCGGCAGAGGCGGTGATGTCCAGGGAGCCGTTGATGTCCAGCCAATCCCAGCCATTGGAAGTGCCCTTGCTTCCCGAGAGGTTGGCGATCTGCCAGAGATAAGAACCGCCGGCGGCCCAGGATTCGGCTCCCGTCCGCAGGGTCCCCGGGCTGTTTCCCGGAGAGATCGTCTGCCCGGTGCCCAGGGTGACAGCCGTCTGAGAAAGATTACCCGTGCCACCAAGAATTCCGCTGCTGAAGGTAAGAGCTCCGGTGTAGACACTGCTTGAGTTGTAGACAAACGCGCCACCGTGGATGGCGACCGGGGAACTCAGGGAAGAGACGCCCGTGTAGGTGAAACTGGCCGAGGGTTGAACGTCCACGGCTGTGCCGCCATTGAGCGCCCCGCTGACCAGCAGGGTACCGGCAGAGACGGTGGTGGGGCCACCGTAGTTGTTGGCTCCGGCCAGTTCCAGGGTGCCGGTGCCCGTCTTGATCAGGCCCTGCTGAGAGGTTGAGGCGGTGAGGGCGCCGGCGAAGCGGGCATCGACGGCCGCACTGCCATCATCAACCTGGATGGTGCGGATCTGCGGCGCCCCGGCTCCCAAAATCAGGGGGTTTTGCACGATGAGGGTACCCGTCGAGGTCGAAGAAGAAAGGACCAGGGTCTGGCCGTTCTGAAGGAAGCCGGGTGTGCTGGTCCAAGTAACCGCGGCCCCGCCGCCGCCGAAGTTGACGGTTCGGTCACCGCCGTAAGCAGCAAAGCCGCCGCTGCCGGTGAACTGCACCTGTCCGGCGACCGTGCCCAGCGCGCCGGTATAGTCGCCCGCCCCCAGTTCCAGGACGCCGCCGTTAATCACCAGATTGCTGCCCGAGGGCAGGGCCGAAGCGGAGCTTAAGCGCAGGGCCCCGGAAGAGACGGTGGTGGGCCCCGAATAGGTATTGGCGGCCGTCAGTTCCAGTACACCGCTGCCCGTCTTGGTCAGGCCGCCGTTACTCAAGATGCCGCTGAGGCGGGCGTCCACCGCAGCGCTGCCATCGTCCACCTGGACCGTGCGGCTGGCCCCGTTGAAGTTGACGGGATTCTGGAAGTCGAGCGTGGCGTTGGATGAGCTGCTGGAAAGGATCAGGGCACTGGCCGCGGGCACAAACCCGCCGGTGGCCCCCCAAGTCAGGGTGGCGCCGGTCCCACCGAGATTGACGCTGCGGGTGGCGCCGTAGGCGCTGAAGCCGCCCCCGGAAGTGCCGGTGAACTGGACCTGGCCCGGGCCCGTGCCCAGGCTCTGTGTGAAGTTGCCGGCGCCCAGTTCCAGCACACCGCCACTGAGGACCAGGTTGCTGGCGGCGGGCAACGCGGAGGCCGAGCTGATGCGCAGAGCTCCGCCGGACACCGTGGTGGGGCCGGAGTAAGTGTTGGCAGCGGTGAGCTCGAGGGTTCCCGTTCCCGTCTTGGTCAGCCCACCATTACTGAGGATGCCGCTGAGGCGGGCGTCGAGATTAGCGCTACCGCGGTTGACTTGGACCGTAGCCGTGTTGCCGTTGAAGTTGATGGGATTTTGAAAGTCCACCGTGGCGTTGGAGGAATTGGAAGAGAGGATCAGGGCCTTGCCCGCGGCAACAAAGTTCGTGGTGCCGCCCCAGACGAGGGTGGCGCTGGCTCCGCCGAGGTTGACGGTGCGGGTGGCCCCGTAGGCACTGAACCCGCCCCCGGAAGGGCCGGTGAACTGCACCTGGCCGGCGCCGCTGCCCAGGGAGCGGGAGAAATCACCCGCCCCCAGTTCCAGCACGCCGCCGCTGAGGATCAGGTTGCTGGAGGCCGGCAAGGCGGAGGCGGAACTGAGGCGCAGGGCGCCGGCGAGGATGGTCGTGGCGCCGGCGTAGGTGTTGGTCCCGGTCAATTCCAGGGCCCCGGCGCCATCCTTGGTCAGTCCGCCGTTGCTCAACGCGCCGCTGAGACGGGCATCCAGGGGGGCGCTGCCGTTGGCCACCACGATGGTCCGGGCCGCGCCGTTGAGGTTGATCGGATTCTGGAAGTCCAGCGTGGCGTTGGAGGTGGCCGAGGCTAGAGCCAGGCCGATGTTGCCGTTGGCGAAATTGTTCACGCCCCAGGTGACCTGGGCCCCGGCTCCACCCAGATTGACGATGCGGTCAGCCCCGTAGGCTCCGAAGCCGGCGCTTCCCGAACTGCCGCCGAGGCGGACCTGTCCCGCTCCCGAGCCCAGCGACTCGGTGAAGTCGCCCGCGCCCAGTTCCAGCACGGCGGTGTCGCTCGCGACCAGGAACAGATTGGCGTGGGGAGAAAGCGCCGTGGGAGAGAGCAGACGGATAATGCCCCGGTTGAGCTGCGTCAGGCCCGAGTGCGTGTCCGTGCCCGTAAGCGTCAGCACGCCCGTCTGGTTCTTTTGAATCGTGCCGCTGCCTTCAATGGTGCCCGCATAGGGAATCGAGCCGTCGGCGGTGGTGACAATGGTGAGATTGCCGCCGCCCAACAGAAGTCGCCCGGCGCCGCCGTAGAGGGATTGGAGGTTGCTGAACGACTGCGTCCGGCCGTTGAGGTCGAAAGCACCATTGCCGCCAATGAAGAGCAGACCCGTACCAGGCACGCTGCCGCTGGGGCCCAGACGCAACGTCCCATTGTGGATGATGGTGTTGCCGGAATAGGTGTTGACGGCGTTGAGGGTGAGGGTTCCGGCATCATCTTTGGCCAGAAAACCCGAACCACTGATGGCCCCGTTGATGGTGGTGTCGTAGGCGCCGCCGACGACCACCAGGTTGCCACTGCCGGTGTTGACGGTGCTGTTGAAGACGAGGTTGCCGTTGGCCGCTTCCCAGTTCTGGCTGTTGGCCAGGGCGATGGGGACATTGAAGGTCTGCGTGGCCGTGGACTCATTGCGAATGCCGGTGTAGTCCACCGTCAGCGTGCCTGTACCGGAGAACGTAAAGCCTGCCGTGGAGGTAGAGGCCTTAAAGAGCATGCCGCGCACGGCCGCGTTGCTGGCTAAAGAGAGGGTCGTCTGGCCGTTGGCGGCGTCAGCGTTCAGCAGGATCGGAACGCTGGCCGGGAGGGAAGGATCGGGAGCCTGACCCCACTGGTTGGTTGCCCACGGCACGCTGCCGGGCACCACGCCGTTGCTCCAGTTGGCCGCGTTGGCGAAATCGCTGGTGCCCGCGCCGCCGGTCCAGCCGGGGGCGGTGCGTGTCGGGTCGGAGGGATTGTCGTAAATCGTCCACTTCAACGCATAGCCGTTGGCCTTGAGGGAGTTGTTGACCGTCGGCACCGGGTTGTAGCCATAGGTCGCCGACACCGCGTTGTATTGGAGACTGGGAAGGTAACTGTTGGTCATGTTGGGATACCAGGCGGTACCCATGAAGGTGAGTTGCTGGCTGCCGCCGGGGGCCGTGTATTCGATAAAGCCCGGGCTTCCCGAGTCCCCCCCCTCCCAGGAATTGGCGTCGCCGGCAACGGTACTGGGATACGGGGTGGGTCCCCAGTTGTTGCCGTAGCTCCCGCTCATTTGCGAGACGCCGACCTGGGGCCCCTGGTTGTCAATCTGGCTGCCATAGATCAGAAGTTGGGAGGGGAAGTTGGTGTAGTCCAGGCTCGCCACGTCCAGAACGCGGTAGACGGCCACCTTCTGCGAAGGCGTAAACGCCTGCTGCAAAGTCCCCAGCGCGAAATCCGTCGACCAGTTCGCCATGCCGGGCGTGGCCAGGGAAGCATTGAGCACGGTCATGAACTGCCCCTGGCTGTTCACGAAATCCAGCGGCGTTCCGCTGACGAAAAAGCCGGGGCTGTAGTGCTGAGCCACCGCGAAGTTCAGCGGCGAGATCATGGTCAGGCTCTGCACCCGGTCGGCGGGGAAAATGTTGGTCAGGCCGCTGCCGGCGCGCCAGCCTACACCGGACAGGTCATAGCCCAGGCCCAGGTAGGAAGGGTCGGTGTTGGGCACGGGGGTGGTGGCAAAGCCCGAGGCGAAGCGGTTGTTCATCTGGGGAGTGGGGCTGGTGATGTACAGGGCCTGGACCCCGCATACAGCACCAAGCACGGCCGCAGCAAAAGCCGCCGGCCTCACGCTCCGGGGGCGGGCCAGGGGCAGGCATCGTGGCTTGGGTTGGTTCATGACACACCTTGGGGAAGAGCCACGCTCTCAGAGCGGGGCAGGTTCAGTTTGCTCAGCCAGCGGGTATACGTGCTCAACGCATACGGCCGGGGTCCGGCCAGATAGTGATTGACGGCGGTGCCCTGGGCACTCGACCAGCGCAGCAGCCAGAAGGCCGGTTGCGTGGGCGCCGACAGGATGCCATCGGTCCGGGTCAGGCCGTCGGCATCCACCGTGCAGCGGCCTTCGGCCAGAACCTGGCCGGAATCGGCATCAGCCACCTGATAACCGCCGCTGACCGCGGCAGGCGTGTCATTGACGATCACCAGCCGGTGCCGCCCCTCCACCGCCTCGGACATGATCGGGCAGACGTCGGCCTGCACACGCTGAATGTAGTAGTAGGCCAGCTTGCGGCGGTTGTAGTAGTCCACCACGGCGTCGGAAATGATGGGCCAGCCGTCGCGCAGGTTCCACCAGATGATGCCGGTGCGGCGGAACTTGCCCTGGCGGAAGCGCTCGATGAAGAACTTGAGGGCCTCGGCCTGGGAGATCTGGGAGGCCAGGATGAAATCGTCCAACTCCTGCGGCACCTGGCCGAACAACACCTCAATCTGCTTGGCCATCAGGGGAATGCGATAGTCGTAGCCGGTGAACTGCGGGGCCGGCCGCACGGCGTGGGTCAGCCACTGATCGTTGTCCTGCCAGGGCCACAGGTGGTCGGGATCCAGCATCTGGGCCAGAGAGGCCCGTTCCGGGCAGCCGTGGTAGCCGATCTCGCTGGCGAAATGGGCTGGCGAATCGGTGTAATACGGCCCCTTGAAGTCATCGCGCGGACCCCACAGATGGTCTTCGGGCTTCAGGTGATCGTGATTGCCCGCCGCCACCAGGGCCGGACTGCGGCAGGGTGAACTGGGCAGATACGCTCGCAAGGGGTCGCGACGGCGCACCACCTCCGGCAGCACCTGCCGGGACAGGCGATCCGTATTGGGATCAAGTTTCAGGCCGGACCAGCGATAGGCTTCGTCGATTTCATTGTTGCCCGCCCACAGAGCCAGGCTCGGATGGTTGCGCAGCTTGATCACCACGGCCTGAGCCTCCTGCCGCATCTGCTCGGCGAACTCGTCCGTCTGCGGGTAGATGTGGCAGGCCAGGGCAAAATCCTGCCAGACCATGATCCCGTACCGGTCGCAGAAATCGAAGAAGGCATGATCCTCGTAGACGTTGCCGCCCCAGCAGCGCACCATATTGCAATTCAGATCCACCAGCATCCCGAGGACGGCCGCCAGTTTCTGGGAGTCCCGGCTGTGCAGGGCATCCAGCGGCACCCAGTTGGTGCCCTTGATGAAGACGGGCTGGTCGTTGACGACAAACAGGAACTCCCCGGGTTCCTGGGGCGTGGTGACCTCGGTGCGGCGCAATTGGATGGTGCGGATGCCCACCGCCGTGGTGTGCGTGGCCAGGACGCACCCCGAGCCATCCAGCAGTTCCGCCCGGGCCTCATAAAGAGCCGGCTCGCCCATCCCCCGCGGCCACCAGTAATGGACCTTGTCCAGATGGATCTGGACGCGATCATGGGTGCCGCAGACCGGATACTCGGACTGGTGCGCAACGCGTCCGTGGCGTGACAAAACCAGACGCACCCGCAGCCCGCTCAGGCTGCACCGGGAGGTGGTGAAGTCCCAATCCACGCACAGGGTGGCCGTGTGCTGCGCAGGATGGGTGGCCAGAGTGGCCCAGTACACATCCCGCCAGCGCATCGGGTCCTGAATCAGCAGACTGACCTCGCGCCACAAACCCGCGGACACGATGCGCGGCATGATGTCCCAGCCGTACATATGCGGGGCCTTGCGGATGGCCAGCGATTCCCAGTGCAGGGGCGTCATGGCCCATTCACCCGCCTGGGGCTGGGGCACGCGTCCGGCCAGGACGGCCGAGTCGATCCGGACGTCCAGTTCGTTGTCCCCCTGGCTGGTCAGCACCGCGGTCACATCGAAGCGATGGCCGATGAGCATGTTTGCCGTGTCGCCGATCCGCCGGCCGTTGACGAAGATGGTGCCCAGACAATCCAGACCGGCGAATTCCAGGATCACCCGCTGGCCGGCCGGCACGCTGGGCGTGGAGAACGTGCGGCGATACCACCAGCGATATGACTCGTAGGCCCCCAACGCATAGACGTTGTTCCCGACCGAGGGTTCGGCGATCTTCCCGGCCGACAGCAGGTCCAGTTCCACGTTGCCCGGCACGGTGGCCTCGATGGTGGGCCAGGCGCTGGCGGCCAGGTCGCCGGGCGTCAAAGGTGCATCAGCCGTCTGCGGGCCGTAGGTCAGCGACCATCGGCCATTGAGAGATATCCGGGACTCCAGCCGGCCCCGAGCAGAGCACCGAATGTCTTCATCTCCTCGATACAAGATCGCTTCGCCCTTCCCACCTCGCGTTTGAAGCCCTGGCGGCCAGCCCTAACCCGAATTCGCCGCGGTAACACATCGCCCCGTTCGCCCGCGAATCATCCGTGTCCTTCCGAAGCCGATCATGGCTCGCGATCATTGCGGCTCATGGCCCGGCGGATCACCAGGGCCCGGGCGGTGGGGTGGGTTGCCCGTTGGGCATCCTGCGGGCTGGAGAATTGGTCGTTGTCCTCCAAGCTCCATCCCGAATACCCGCGGAAGGAGTGGTAACACCAGTCCCAGCCGTACTTTTCAAAGATCGAAATACAGTCGCTCAGATACTGCTGGGCGTTGGGGGCCCAGCGGATGGCGCTGAACTCGCCGACGAAAATGGGAATGTCGGGGTGGCGCTTCTGGAAGTCGATGGCCGGTGCCAGGGCCCGTTCCAGAGTTTGCTTGTCCCAGTAGCCGCTGATGTTGCCATCGGCGAAATTGCCGGGCCAGGGCCTTTGCCGCTGCAAATAGGCCTTGGCCAGGTCGGTGTTCTGGATGTCGGCCAGGCCCTGGTGGGTGTATTCGTGGGGCACGTAGACATGGATGGAGTAGATGAAGGGCCCACCGTGCAGCATGGGGAAGTCTTTCATGCCCCAGCACAGGCCCCCGGGGCCGGTTTCGATCATGATGGGATGGTGCTTGTCGATGGCCCGGATGGCATCGGTGATCTTTTGAGCCCAATCCGGCCAGTTCCGGGGGTAACCAGGCATGTCCTTCCAGTTCAAGGGTTCGTTGAGCAGGTCGAACCAGATGGCCTGATCGCGGTTGGCGCAAACGCGGGCGATGCGCTGCCAGCAGTTGATCAGCACCTGAAGGTTGGTTGGATCATTCCAGAACGCGATGAGCTTGCCTTTGCCGGCGGGGTAGGTGCGCAGGTTCTCGTTGGGAACCCCCAGTTCCGGCATCACGATGACCATGGCCACGCCGTTGGCTTTGCAGACATCCAACTCGGCGGGCAAGGCCGCCAGGAGCGTGTCAAAGGCCTTGGCATACGATTTTTCGTGAACCAGATTGGCATAGGCCACGGCGTTGATGGCATGGCGGACGACATTGGCGTGCCAGTCGCGGACGGCGGCCTCCAGCACGGGGGCGAACTTGTCGGGGTACACGGTTTCGATATTGAAGCCCCGGTACCGGGTGCCCATCCCGGGCCGGTAAGGCTTGGCCCATTGGGCCCGCCACAGGGCCTGGAGTTGGGCCAGGGAGGGTGTGGCCGTGGAGTTGGATTCTTCAACCCGGGAAGTCTGCTCGGGAGACACCGCGGTCGTCATCTTGTGCCACTGGGCCAGGATGCGCTGGGCGTACATGGCGTGGCCCAGGTCGTTGGGATGCCAGCGCACCCCCGGATGCTGGCCCCAGCCGCGGTATTTGGGATTGTGGGCCACATCCTCCATGGAAACAAAGCCGGCGCCCTCTTTCTGGCAGACCGCGCGGACGGTCTTCTCCACGGTTCCCGCCCAGCCGGTGTAGGGCAGGCCGCCATCGGGCTGCCAAGCCCCGGTGCAGATGACCTGGGGGTGGCTGGGCAGGGCCTGAAGACCCCCGATCAGCTTCTGGCAGGCGGTCTGAAGCTGGGCCTGGGTTTCCTTGTTGCCGTACTCGTGTTCGCCCAATTGCACCACCACCAGGTCCGGGCGGAATTCGCCCACCTGGCCCAGTTGCTTGATGGCGGGGGCATAGGCCTGGGGGGTGAAGATCTTGAACTGGACCTGGCGGTGGGGCATGGCCTGCTCCAGGCCGGCCACGACCAGGTGGACGTAATCCTTGGCGGCGGAGGTGGCGGCCATGCCCGAGACATGGTCCCAGTGCAACGGGTTCAGGACGATGCCGTGCTGGGTAATGCTGTCGCCGATGAAAACCACGTGGTAAGGGGCCTGGGCCGCCGGTTGGGAGGGGGCCGGAGCGGCAGCCCGAGCCGATCCCAGGGCGAAGGCGGTAAGGCCCAGGGCCAGGGCGGCGAAGATCCAAGGCTTGCTCATGCAACGACTCCTGCGGCGGGAATTTCTATTTTCGTACTTGACTTAGTCCCAAGGCGCATTTACATTACTTCATGAAACGTTTGGTTTCAAGTAATGAAGCGTTCGGTTGCAGAAATCATGTAATCTCTCGCCATGCCTGAGAAACTGCGCCACGTCGGCTTGAAGCAGGTCGCCCAGGAGGCCAACTGTGCCATTTCCGTGGCGTCCACCGTGCTTAATGGGGCCCGGGGCAACACCGTCGTCAGTGAGGTCACCCGCCGCCGCGTGCAGGAGATCGCCCGCCGCCTGGGCTACCGCCCCAATTTCGCCGCCCGCAGCCTGGTCAGCCGCCGCACCCGCACCCTGGGGGTGTACATCATGAGATC
>JAJXSS010000059.1 GCA_021784455.1 Planctomycetota bacterium | reverse complement strand
CTGGAGCAGGTGGAGGCCCTGACCCGCCAACTGGTGGCGCACATGCAGCGCACCAAACACCCCTTCATCGTGGGCTCCGAATGCGATGTGCTCTCGGTCCCGGGCTCGGAAGCCACAATCCAGGCCAAGGTGGAGCGCATGATGACCTGCGCCTGGTGAAGACGCAGAGCCACGACGGCACCAGGGCACGCAAAGCGAGTAAGACCGGTCCACGGTGCTCAGGCCAAGGCTGGCGG
Organism: Planctomycetota bacterium; assembly: GCA_021784455.1. Classification (GTDB taxonomy): domain Bacteria; phylum Planctomycetota; class Phycisphaerae; order Phycisphaerales; family Phycisphaeraceae; genus JAJXSS01. The sequence continues at coordinate 13,633 of JAJXSS010000059.1, read as the reverse complement.
CGAGGCATGGTTTCACCGTGGAGCACCCGGGGCGCCCGGGTCAGCCGTAGCCCAGGGCGGCGAGGTCGTCCTCGCCCAGGCCGAAATGGTGGCCGATCTCGTGCAGGAGGGTGATGCGGATCTGGCGCGTGAGTTGGACCATCCGCTCCTCTTGGGACCGGCGGCGGGCGTGCCAGCCGGCCTCGGCCAGGATGGGCCCGCGAAAGAGCGTGATCTGATCGGGCAGAGTGCCGCTGTGCTCGACGCTGCGCTGGGTGAGCGGAATGCCCCAGTGCAGGCCGCAAAGGCTCTGGTAGCGCGGGTCCAGCCCCATCTGCAGCAGCAGGTGCCGCGGCGGCTCGTCTTCGACGACCACCGGCACTTCTTCCAGCCGAGCGTAAATGGCGACGGGCAGATCGCGGATAAGCCAGTCGAGAATTTCATCGAACAATTCACGTTCCCGATCCGTCATGGCTGGAGCCCGCCGGGGGTGAGCGCTCAGGTCTGGCGGCCTGGGCCGCGGCCTTTCAGGGATAGGCCTCCGAAGGCGCATCGCCGGGCATGATCAGCCGGCCGACCAGGTCGGTCAGCCCCGGGGCCTTCTGCTGGGTTACCCAGTCGGCCAGGCCGGCGGCCACCTTCAGGGGGGTCGCCGGGTCCACAAACAGGGCCGTGCCTACGGCCAGACCCGTGGCACCGGCCAGGACAAACTCGGCGGCATCCTGCCAGTACTGGATGCCGCCCATGCCGATCAGGGGCACCCCCGCGGGTTTGGCCACCTGGCGGTAAACCCGGTGGGTGAGGTAGACGGCCAGGGGCCGCACGGCCGGGCCGGACAGGCCCCCGGTGCCGTTGGCCAGGCGCGGGTGACGCTTGTGCACATCGATGGCCAGGGCCGTGTAGGTGTTGATCAGGCTCAGGATGTCGGCCCCGCCCTCCACCGCGGCCCGGGCCGTCTGGGTGATGTCCCCCACGTTGGGCGACAGCTTCACGATCAGCCGGCACTCGCGTTGCACCGCACGGCGCACCCGGGTGACCAGGTCTTTGAGCATGACCGGATTGGTGCCGAACGTCAGGCCGTCCTTGACGTTGGGGCACGAGACATTGAGCTCGATGGCATCGACCCCCTCTTCCTGGGCGATGGTGCCGGCGGCAGTGATGTAATCATCGAAACTGTGGCCGGCGACATTGACAATGATGCGCGGCCCGCGGCGGCGCAGCTCGCGCAGGCGGGGAAGTTTCTGACTCAGGAACGCCTTGAGGCCGACATTGGCCAGGCCGATGGCGTTGAGCATGCCGCCCCGGGTTTCGACGATGCGATAGGCCTCGTTGCCCTTGCGGGGTTCGAGAGTGATGGATTTGGTGACAAAAGCGCCAAACTGGGCAAGATCCACGAAATCGGCGTACTCATCGCAGTACCCGCAGGTGCCCGAGGCGGTCATCATGGGGTTGGCCAGTTCCAGGCCGGCGAGATTAACCGCCAGGGAGGCCGAGGGAGCTGCGGGCACGTTGGTCTTCTGCACCGTGGACATGCCATCATTATTACCAGAAACGGCGGGGCACGGCCGCGGCCCGTCAAGCACCCCTGCGCGTACTTGCCCCCGAGGGGAAGGCAGGCGGGCCCCTGGCCTCGACGCTACGATACTGCCGCATGCCGCAACCCGTGGACTATGTCTTTGATCTGGACCCCGAGTCGCTGCGCGAGCGGGTGCTGAGCTGGGAGATGCCGGCGTACCGGGCCGACCAGATCCTCGACTGGGTCTATGGGCGTCACGTCATCAACCCGCTGGAAATGAACAATCTGTCCCTGCGCGACCGCGAGGTGCTGGCCCAGCGTCTGTGCTTTACCCGGGGCCGGGTGGTGCGGCACCAGTCGGCCACCGATGGCACCCAGAAGCTCTTGATCGAGTGGAATGATGCCCGCCCCCCGACGGCCCCCAATCACAGCCTGGCCGTGGTTGCGGGCCAGCCCCAGACCGAATGCGTGATGATCCCGGCCCAGGATACGACCCGATCCCGCCGCACCGCCTGCGTCTCCAGCCAGGTGGGCTGCCCGGTGGGCTGCCGGTTTTGCGCCTCGGGCCTGGGCGGGCTGGAAGGCAACCTGACCGCCGGGCAGATCGTCGAACAGGTCTGGCGTCTGGGGATGCTGTCGGACCTGGGGCGGATCACCAACGTCGTGTTCATGGGCATGGGCGAGCCCCTGGCCAACTTCGATCAGGTGGCCCGGGCGGTGCGCACGCTCATGGCGGACTGGGCCCTGGGGATTTCCGGGCGCAAGATCACCATCAGCACCGTGGGGCTGCCGGCCCAGATCCGCCGCCTGGCGGAGCTGGATCTGCCGGTGACGCTGGCCATCAGCCTGCACGCCCCCAATGACGAGGTGCGGCGCCGCATCATCCCCTGGGCTGAGTTTGTCACTATGGCCCAGCTTCTGGAGGCGGGCCGCTATTACTTTGAGCGTACCGGCCGGGAGATCACGCTGGAGTATGTGCTGCTGCACGCTGTCAATGACCGGCCGGAGCATGCCCGGGAGCTGGCCCAGGTGGCCCGGGAGCTGCGCAGCAACATCAACCTGATCCAGTTCAACGAGGTGCCGGCCCTGCCCTACCAGCGGCCGGGGGATGCGGAGGTGCGGCGTTTCCGTGACATCCTCGCGCAGGCGGGCGTCAACGTGCATATCCGGGCCAGCCGCGGTCGGGATATTGCGGCGGCCTGCGGGCAGCTTCGCCACGAGGCCCGGGTTTAGGCATCAGGTCCGCGGCGGATACAATCTCCATCGTGTCGCCACCGGTTCCCTCAACTCCACTGTGCCTTGGGCCGCGCCGCCGCCGGTGGCGCCGTCTGGCCGCCGTGCTCTTCGTGGCCCTCTTAGGGTTGGCAGGGCTGTATTCCTATCTGACCAGTTCCAGGCATATCCGGGCGGTCACGATCGCCGCCCTGGAGCAGAGTTTCGGCGGTCGGGCCGAAGTCGAAGACGCCCAGTTTCATCTGAACGGGCCGGTCATCCTGACCGCCGTAGAACTGGATGTGCCCGGGCTGCCGCCGCAAGCCGGGCGAATTCTGTTTGTCGATCGCATTGTCATCCAGCACGACCCCTGGGCGATCCTGTGGGGACAATTCCGGCCGACGCACGTGCGCCTGGAAGGTTTCCACGTCTACCTGACCGAAAACCTCGCCACGGGTCGCTACACCCTGCAGCAACTGCTGGAGCATCAACCGAGCCGACCCGGCCAGGTGCCCAAGCGCCTGCCTCCGATCGACCTGGCCAACGGCCGGCTGGTCGTGGGCACGTGGGATGGATCGCAGTACCGGCTCCGCGGTTCGCTGGGCGCTTCCGGCCAGGTCCAGGGCGATACCCACCAGGCGGGGCTCTACCACTTCGCCTTCCAGCAGATCCCCGCCGCGCCGGAGACGGCCACGACCCGGCCGTCGCTGCTGAATCTGACCGGCTGGTTCAGCCTGGCCGACCGCTCCCTGAGTGCTTCGCTGCACGGCTTGACCTTCCACAATGCCGCCACCGACCTGCTGCCCACCCGCTGGCAGGCCTGGTGGAACCGCCTGGAACCCAGTGGCTCGGTGCCTCAACTTGACGTGTGGTATGTCCCCCCGGCGATCCATCGCTCCAGCACCGCTCCCGAGGTGGCCACCGGCTGGGAGGGGCGCATGACGCTGCGAAATTTCGCGGTCACAGCGCCCCAAACCAGGCGAGGGGTGCGGCTGACGGTGCGCCACGCTCGGGTGGGGTTTCACAATGGTGAGATCGGCATCGAAGCCCTGTCCGGCCGGGCGTTTGATGTGGACTACCGGATCACGGGGCAGATTCATGGTCTGAACGAAGACGCCCCCTTCGACCTCACCGTGGATGCCCAGGGGCCCATTCCCCACGACCCGCAGGTGATCGATCTGCTGCCCCACGGCCCGGCATTCCAGATCCGCCGGTTTCACCTGCGCGGTGGATTTGCCGTCCATGCCACCATCAGCCGCGGGCCCGGTCAGCCCCATCCGGTGGCGATCGGCCGGTTGACCCTGCGGCAGGTGACGGCCAGCGACGCGTACCACCCCTATCCGGTGCACGATCTGCTTGGCACGATCGATTTTGACTCCAAGCAGGCTCAGACGAACCTGACCGCCCTGGGCCCCACGGGAGCCCGGATCACGATCACCGGCTGGGTATCCCCACCGGAGGATGGCAAGGCCCATTATGTCGTGACGGCCAAAGATGTGCCCATTGATCAGTACATGATGGGGACGGTCCCCGCCCAGGTGCAGCAGGTCATTGAGGCCTTCGTAAGCCAGGGGGCGTGGCGGCGACTGATCGAGCAAGGACTGGTTCGGGCTCCCGGCCAGGAAGCCGGTTCGACAACGCGCCCCACCCCGGCGGGTGCCGCCGCCACCCAACCGGCAACCGCCCCCGCAAACGGGATGGAGGCGGGCCACGCCCCTCTGCCCCTGTTCGAGCCCGGGGGCACGGTCAACCTGACCATCCTCAACGACCGGCCCCCCGGGCCCAAGCAGCCCTGGAGCATGCAGGTCCAGATCGAGGCGGCTGATACGCATGTCCTGACCGCGTTCTGGCCCTATCCGTTCACGGTGACTGGTGGCCGAATTGATGCGGATCCACAGTCGGTCGTGGTCAAGCACGTGGAACTGTGCGGCCTGGCGGGTGGACGCGGGACGGTCAGCGGCACCGTGCGGCGCAGCGACCAACCCCCCCACTCCTGGGTGCCGAACCTGCGGATGGACTTCCACGCCCTGCCCTTGGATGCAATCCTGATGCAATCGCTGCCGGCCGATCCGTCCCGCTGGCTTCAAGCTCTGCATCCCCACGGAGTGTTTGACGCGCAGGGCACCGTCGCGATGGATGCCCACGGCCGGCCGGATTTCCAGGTGGCGGTCACGGTCAAGGATGCTTCGGCCCGGCCGTTTGGCGGCCGGTTCCAAATCGAAGATCTGGCGGGCCGGGTCGCGTTTACCCGGCAGGGCCTGCAGGAACTGCACATGACCGCCCGGCACGGAACCTCACCGCTCACCTTGACCGGTCAGGCTCACTGGACACCACAAGGTGCGGTGGCCGATTTGCAGATCGCGGCCCGCAAGGTCCTCGTGGATGACACCTTGGCGGATCTGGTCCCCGCCGATGTGCCCTCGCTGGCCCAGGTGCGCCAAACGCTGCAGGATTACCACCCGGCCGGCGAGGTGGATGCGGACCTGGTGGCCAAACTGGCCCCGCAGACCCCGGCGGACTACCGGCTCGTCCTTCAACCCCGAACGCTGGCCTTTACCTGGCACAGCCAGCGCCTGGATTTCCAGGAACTCAGCGGGCAGGTGATCCTGAGCCCGGGCCTGCTGAATCTCAGCAAGCTCTCCGCACGAATCGGGAGCACGCATCTGAGCATGAACGGGCAAGTGAAGCTGGGGGCCCAGCCCTCCACCAGCCTGACCTTCAGTGCCGAAGGTGAGCAACTGGATGCCGGCCTGCTGGCGCTATTGCCGGAGGACCTGAGCCAGAGCCTCCGCAGGATCGACCTGCGTGGGGCCTACCGGATCGATCAGGCCCATCTGGAATATGCGGCCACGCCGGCCGGCCCGCGGATGAAGCTGACCGCACACATGACGCTGCAGGACGCCTCGGCGATGCTGGGCGTCCCTATTTCCGCCTTCCATGGAACCATTGACCTTACCGCCACGCGCGGACCTGGGGACAAGTACGCGCATCTGACCTTGAACACCCATGCCACGCGGGTGCGCATTGTGGGGCGTCTGGTACGGCAACTGACCGTGGACCTGGCTTCGAAGGGTGATTCCGACGCCCTGGAAATCCGGCGCTTTGATGGCCTGTGCTACGGGGGCCAGGTGCAGGCCAGCGGCCAGGTCCAGCCGGGCGCCCAGGGCCGGTATCGCCTGCAGTTGTCTTTGACCGATGCGGCGCTGGATCCCCTGGTCCACCCGGACCGCGACCAGCCGTGGGAGGGGCCCACCACCAATCCGACCACCCGGCCGGCCGGTGCGACCACCCGCCCCGCCGAGGCCCCCGGCGCCCCCGCCCCGACGGGGGTGGTCACCGCCAGCTTGTCCCTGGAGGGATCGACCCTCAATGCCACCGACCGCCATGGCCGGGGTGACCTGCGCATTCGCAACGCCCGGCTTTACGAGGTGCCGCTCACCCTGGCCGTGCTGCAGATCATTAACCTGAGCTGGCCCAGTTCGACGGCTTTCGATAGTGCCAGCGCCCGCTACCTGATCGATGGTGACACCGTGCGTTTTGACCGGATCAGCTTTGATGCCCCCGGGGTCCAGATCGCCGGGACGGGAACCATGACCTACAGTACCCTGGCCCTGAACCTCAATTTGTACAGCCACAATCCCCGGCCGCTCCTGCCCGGACCTCTGGGAGACGCCCTGAGCATGGTAAAGAATGAACTGCTGAGCATACACGTCGGCGGCACGCTGACGCATCCCCAGGCCACGCTGCGCAGTCTGCCGGGCCTGCAACGTTCCTGGGAGGAAATCTTCAACGGGAAGTAGTTAGCCGCCTGGGTCAATCACCTCTTTGTGCGGCCCCACCGCTCCCAAGAGAACGATGGGCCAGGGCGTCATCGGGCCTTTTTGGCCACATCCGGCCAGTAGCTCGTGGCGACGGCGTCCATGATCGCTTCCGGAATCCGCCCCTTGTGCGGGGCCACTTCGGCAGGCGGGCAGGCGGGCACGGTGGCCAGGATGGGGACTCCCGTCATTTTCTGAAGCCACGCCCGGTTGGTCTGCATGGAAAGGTCCGTCTGCCGGTCACTGGGGGATGAATCGGTGACAAAGCCATTGATGACCAGCCCGGCGATCCGGCAGCCGCGCTGGCTCAGCAGCGCCACCGTCATGGCCGTGTGGTTGAGCGTGCCCAGGAGGGCCCGGGTCACGATGACCACCGGATAGCCGATCGCGGCAATCAGGTCCAGCACGGTGAGCTGGGGATCGCGGCCATCAATGGGGACCATCAGGCCGCCTACCCCTTCAACGAGCAGAAAGTCATTGCTCTCATCCAGGAGGTGCAGACTGCGGGCCACGGCCTCGAAGTCCACGGGGACGCCCGTGATTTCGGCCGCCACCGCCGGGGCCAGCGGGGGCGCGTAAGTCACAGGACTGATTACGGACAGCATCTGCCGGCAGTCGGCGAAATAAGCCAGGGCCAAGGCATCCTCCGAGACCAGCCCCTCACGCATCTTGCGGCAGCCGCTGGCCAGGGGCTTGCAGACGCCGACCCTGGCCCCGGGCTGCTGCCGCTTGAGCACGTGGGCGATGGCGCAGGCGATCACGGTCTTGCCCACCCCGGTATCGGTGCCGGTGATGAACAGCCCCGGGCAGCGCAACGCAAGAGGCTCTTTGAACATGCCGGCAGGATATCGCGGGGCGACCCAGATTCACAATACCCAGCCCCCACGATATCCTTGCCACCCAACGCATCCCTCCCTTGGAGCCAGACCTATGCCCCAGCCCATCCTCGACCCCCGGAAGCTGTGCCAGATCGCCCTGGTGGTGCCCGACATCCAGGCCGCCGCCGAGCGTTATGCGGCCATCTTTGGCCAGGCCGTGCCGGTGCCCCAGGAAACCGGCGGGCCGGAGGCGACGCACATCGACTATCGCGGACAAAGCACCGGGGCCCGGGCCAAACTGGCGTTCTTTCAGGCCGGCGATGGCCTGTCCATCGAACTGATCGAGCCCCTCGGCCAGCCCAGCGTCTGGAAAGAGGGCCTGGACGAGACCGGCCAGGCGGTGCACCACATCGCCTTCCGCACCGCCGACATGGAAGGCACCCTGAAACGCCTGGCCGAGCAAGGCTGCCCCACCGTGCAGCGCGGCGATTTTAAGGGTGGCTGCTACGCCTACGTGGACACCCGGCCGCTCTTGGGCGTGATGGTGGAACTCTTGGCCTCGCGGTGATCGTCTGGGGCCCGTCGCCGCGGAGCCGACGCCCCCGGCGTTCGGACCGCCACCCAGATGACCACGGCGGCCGGATGTGCGGCCCTTCCTCTACCGGGAGGATAGAATAAGGCCATTGAGGCCCACACCATGTTGAACCGACAGACCATCCTCGATGCCGCGTTGACTTTACCCCCGCAAGAGCGGGCGGATTTGGTCAAAGACATCTGGGACTCACTGGCCAACAACCCCGAGGCCCTCAAGCTGACACCGGCTCAGGAGCAGGAACTAGACCGGTGCTGGGACGCGTACCTGGCCGATCCTAAAGCCGGTGATGACTGGCCTGCCGTTAAGGCCGGCATCTTGGGGCACAACGCATGACCGCCCGCCGGGTGCGAATCCAGCGGCGCGCCCAAGCGCATCTCCACGCGGCCTATGACTGGTATGAACGCCAGCGACCCGGCTTGGGGCGGGAGTTTCTGGATGCAGTGGACGCCTGCCTGGCGCGGATTGCCGAGAACCCCGCCGTATACCCGGTATACCGGGAACGTATCCAGCGAGCGACAACGCACCGCTTTCCTTATCTGGTTTTCTATGTAGCCGATGCGGAGGAGGCCGTGATCCTGGCCGTTCTGCACGCCCGTCGTGACCCGCGCCGCTGGCCATAACGCCGGCGCGGAGCGCCCGGCCGAATAGGACTGCCCCACCCTGTCATGCGGCGGTTTCAAGAGCGGCTGTCATGCCTATGTGGACACCCGGCCGCTCCTGAATGCGATGGTCGAGTTGCTGGCCTCGCGGTGAAGGATCCACTCCGCGGCTTGCCCTAGCGTATCGCCGATGAAAGCGGCGCATGGCTGGGCCTGCTCGACCACTTTGTCATCCGCCGCCCAGCCGGTACGCACCAGGCAGCCCATGCCGCCGAAGCGGCGGGCGGCTTCGACATTGGACGGGCTGTCCCCAATCGTGTACGACCGCTTCAGGTCCAGCGACAGGTCCGCCGCGGCCTGCTCGTAAAGCAGCGTGCGGGGCTTCTTGCAGGGACAAGGATGGTTGTAGCGGTGCAGACAGACATACGGCCCCTTCACCTCAAGCCCACAGGCCGCAAAGAACCCGGCAAACCACCCCCGGAATTCGGCTTCGGTGAAAAGTCCCTTTTCGATGCGGGCCTGCACGGTCACGACGGGGCAGAAGAAGCCGGCCGCCAGCAAACGCCGCACGGCCGCATCCGCCCCCGGAATCAGCGTTAACTCGCCCAGCGACTGCTGCTTCAGCGGCAGAACCAGGGTACCGTTGAGATCGAGAAAGATGGCCCGATTCGCCAAGGTGGCCTCCTACCCCACCACCACGTTCACCATCCGGCCTTTGACCACAATGAACTTGCGGATGGTCTTGCCGGCCATGTGGGGCTGGAGCTTCTCATCGGCGCTGACCGCCGCCCTCAGGGCCGCTTCATCGGCCTGGGCCGGGACGCTGATCTTGCCGCGCAGCTTGCCGTTGACCTGCACGGGGTATTCGAGGGTGTCGGCCACCAGCAGGGCCGGGTCGTACACCGGCCAGGGTTCATAGGCAAGAGTCTGCGGCTGGCCCAGGATCTTCCACAGTTCCTCGCAGATATGCGGGGCCATGGGGGCCAGGAGCAGCACCATGGCCCGGGCCACCTCGCGCGGAATTGTATCCCGCCCCACCAGTTCGTTGTTCAGTTCGATCAGGGCCGCGATGGCCACGTTGAATGACAGGCCATCCATGGCTTCGGTGACGCGTTTGATGGTCTTGTGCAACAGCCGTCGAAGCTCGATGGGGGCCGGGCCCTCGCTCACCCGCAACTGGCCCGTGGCCTCATCCACGAAGTTGCGCCACAGCCGCTGCAGAAAGCGATGCGAGCCCAGGATGTCGCGCGTGCGCCAGATCTTGGACTGGTCCAGCGGCCCCATGTACATTTCGTACAAGCGCATGGTGTCGCAGCCGTACTCAGCGCAGATCTCATCGGGGGCAACCGCGTTCTTGAGCGATTTGCCCATCTTGCCGAATTCCTGCTTCACCTCCTGGCCCTTGTGGAAAAACCGGCCATCCTTCTCTTCCACCTCCTCCGCCGGCACATAGATCCCGCGCGTGTCGGTGTAGGCGTAGGCCTGGATATATCCCTGGTTGAACAGCCGGCCAAACGGCTCGGGCGTGCTCACGTGCCCCAAATCGAAGAGCACCTTGTGCCAGAAGCGGGCGTAGAGCAGGTGCAGCACGGCGTGCTCCACACCCCCGACGTAGAGGTCCACACCCCCTGAAATCACGGGGGGGACCCCTGTGCCATCGGTGGGACGGGCGTCCCGCCTGTCATCGGCTTGCCCCCCCCTTGCCACCATCCGGGGGTGCCCCTTCATCCAGTATTTGTCCGCCTCTTGGCCCACGAACGCCGCCTCATTCCGGGGGTCGCAAAAACGCAGGTAATACCAGCAGGAGCCCGCCCACTGGGGCATGGTGTTGAACTCGCGTGTGTAGCGCCGGCCGTCGCGCTCGACGAACTTCCAGTCCTCCGGAGCGCGGAACAACGGCGGCTGGGGCGGGGCCTTTGGATCCTCGCTGGCCGCGGGCTTGAAATCCTGCATCGGGGGCAGCAGGACGGGCAGTTCGCTTTCCTTCAGCGCCTCGACTTCCCCTTCCGGACCGTGCAGGATGGGGAACGGTTCCCCCCAGTAGCGCTGCCGCGAGAATAGCCAGTCGCGCAGCTTGTACTGCACCGTGCCGCGGCCCAGGCCCTTCTTGTGCAGCCAGGCCGTGATGATTTCCTTGGCCTGGGGGGTGGGCTGGTCGTTGAGCGAGACCTCATCGTTGGCCGAGTTGATCCCCGCGCCCTCCCCGGTGAAAGCGGTGCCGAAGGCCGCCGGATTATGCAGATACAGAACCCTGAGCTGGGCCATGGCCACCGCATCATCGGCGTGGGGTTTAGGTGGCACAGGCGCCCCACCGGTGGCCTGGTGGGTTTGTGGCCTGTGTTCGATTAACCAGTGAGGATCCGGCAGCACCACCGGCCGGATCGGCAGGTCATAGGCCCGGGCAAAAGCGAAATCCCGCTCATCGTGGGCCGGCACGGCCATGATGGCCCCGGTTCCGTAGCCCGTCAGCACGTAATCGGCGATCCAGATGGGGATGCGCGTGTTGTTGACCGGGTTGATGGCGCAGGCGCCGGTGAACACGCCGGTCTTGGCCCCCGAGCCGGCCTCCGCAATCCGGTCCACATCGGTCTTGGCGGCCGCCTGCTTGCGGTACTCGTTGACCTGGTGGTACTGCTCCTTGGTGGTGAGGGCCTCCACCAGCGGGTGCTCGGGAGCCAGCACCATGTAGGTGGCGCCGAACAACGTGTCCGGGCGGGTGGTAAAGACGGTGATCACATCCTCCGACCCATTGGCCGAACCCAGGGCCAGGGGGAACTCCACCTGGGCCCCGTGGCTCTTGCCGATCCAGTTGCGCTGCATCAGCTTGATGGCTTCGGGCCAGTCCACCAGGTCCAGATCCTGGGCCAGGCGCTGGGCATAGGCGGTGATGCGCAGCATCCACTGCTTCAGCGGCCGCTTATACACGGGGAAGTTGCCGCGCTCGCTCTTGCCCTCGTTGGTGACTTCCTCGTTGGCCAGCACCGTGCCCAGCATGGGGCACCAGTTCACCGGCACCTCATCCAGGTAGGCCAGCCTCTGGTCGTCGATAAACGCCCGCTGTTCCGGAGGAGTCAGCTCGTGCCACTGCCGCGTGGCCCCTTGCTGGCCCGCGTAGGCGCCCAGAGCATCCACCGGGCCGGCAAACACCGGTTCACCATCCAGGCCCACCAGCATCCATCCCGACTGCAGGGCCTGGATCAACTCCTGAATCGGCCGAGCTTTCTGCTGGATGGGGTCAAACCACGAGTTGTAGATCTGGAGAAAGATCCACTGTGTCCAGCGGTAGTAGCGTGGTTCAGTGGTGGCAAACGACCGCTCCCAGTCATAGGACAGCCCCAGCCGCTTGAGCTGGCGAGTCATGTTGGCGATGTTCTGGTCGGTGGTGATCGAGGGGTGGACACCCTTCTCCACCGCAAACTGCTCGGCCGGCAGCCCAAAGGCATCGTACCCCATCGGGTGCAGAACATTGAAGCCCTGCATCCGCTTGTAACGGGCGATGATGTCAGTGGCGATGTAGCCCAGCGGGTGCCCCACGTGCAGCCCCACCCCGGAAGGGTATGGAAACATGTCCAGCACGTAATACTTGGGTTTGCAGGGGTCGAAGCCCGCCTCCCCTGGATTGGGCGCGTGAAACGTCTTGTGTTCCTCCCAATGTTTCTGCCAGCGATCTTCGATGGACTGGAAGTCGTATTTCATAATCCCGCCAATTTACGACACAACCGCCCAGCCGACAAAGCCCCGGGCCCCCGGAACGGGGCTGGGGGTGTGGCCATTATTGCGGGCAATTGGCTGGTCGGGAGGCAGACTCCGGGGCTCGAAAACGCGACTCCGGCCACCGGCCCGCATAAATGGCCACTCCCCTTGGCTGGCGTCCCAGAGAAACTGCGCAGGCAAGAACCCAGCACACCAGTTGAACCACCAAGGTCAGCCGCCCTGCACCACTCTGGCAATGCCCGGGCCCGCCTGGCTGCCCGGCCATCGCCGCGCCGGGCGGGACAAACCGGGGCCGTCCGGGTATGATGCCCGGCTCACGCGCCCCCGCCGGGCGCACTGTCCCCCCTGCCTACCAGGAGCTTCTTATGAAAGCAGTTCTTCCCGCCCTGTGCGTCGTTCTGATGGCGGCCGGCCTGGCCTGGGCCGCGCCCGCCGCGGCTCCCGCCCCCGCCCCCCAGTCCTCTCCGGCCTCATCCCTCAAGACTCTCAAAGAGCGGGCCAGCTACGCCCTGGGCCTGATGATGGGCAAGGATATGAAGGGCCAGATGGTCGACATCGACCCGGATCTCTTGGCCAAGGGCATGAAGGACGCGCTGTCAGGCAAGCCCAACATGACCGAGGACCAGTGCAAAGAGGCCATCATGGAACTGCAGAAGTCCGTCATGGCCCAGCAGGAAAGCCGGGCCAAGGAACTGGGGGCCAAGAACCTGGTAGAGGGTAAGGCATTCCTGGCCAAGCACGCCAAGGAACCGGGCGTCAAAACCACGGCCAGCGGTCTGCAGTTTCGGGTGATCAAGGAGGGTTCCGGTGCCAGCCCCACGCTCAACGACCTCGTAACCGTTAACTACCGCGGCACGCTGATCGACGGCACCGAATTCGACAGCTCGGCCAAGCACGGCAAGCCTGCCACCTTCGCCGTGCGCAGCATCATCCCCGGCTGGAAGGAAGGCCTGCAGATGATGAAGCCCGGGGGCAAGTACGAACTGGTGGTGCCCGCCAATCTGGCCTACGGCGAGGCCGGTGCCGGTGACAAGATCGGCCCCAATGCCGTCCTGGTTTTCGAGGTCGAGCTGCTTTCGGTCAAGCCGATGCCGGCCGAAAATCCGGCGGACGAGCCGGGGGCCGCGCCCAAGGCTCAATAACACCAACCGCTGGCTGCCGACGCGAAAAAACCAGCGGCCCCAAGTTATTGACTTGCCTTTTGTCAAAAGTGTGCTTTATTTAAACCTGCTGAAGCGCTGGGTTCCATCCGAAGCGTCCTCGCAATGAGACGCTGTTTTCCGGTACCGGCGCGATACCGCTGAATAGTCGGTTTGAATTTGTGACTTTCCAGGGAATCCGGAGGGTCTGCGGCCGGTCACCCTCGGGGGCCGGTTTTGCGG
>JAJXSS010000058.1 GCA_021784455.1 Planctomycetota bacterium | reverse complement strand
GGGTTGGTCGAGGATTGTGGTTTCAGGGCGTCCGGGGCGGCGGCCAGGTGGCCGCGGGCCAGCAGGTCGGTTTGAGGCAGGTCAATCAGCGGCAGGCGGAGGATGAAGGTGGTGCCCTGGCCGACCTGGGTTTCGAAGTCGATGCGGCCGTGGTGCTTTTCCACGATGACGACGTGGGCGATGGACAGGCCCTGGCCGGTGCCGCGACCGACCTCCTTGGTGGTGAAGAAGGGATCGAAGACGCGATGGGCCACTTCGGGGGGGATGCCCGTGCCGCTGTCGGCCACGCGCACCTCGACCCAGTCGCCATCGAGGCGGGTGGCGATGCGGATGGACCCTTTGCCGCCGGGTTTGGGGCCCAGCTTGTCGGTAATGGCATCGGTGGCGTTGGTGATCAGGTTGAGGACGACCTGGTTGAATTCGCCCACGTAGAGCGGCACGGGCGGCAGGCCGGGGTCCAGATCGAGCTGCAGGTCGGCCACGTATTTCCAGCGGTTGCGGGTGACGGTGACGGTGCTCTCGATGGCCCGGTTGAGGTCGGTCTGGGTTTTTTCGCCGTTGTCGGGATGGGAGAATTCCTTCATGGCCCGCACGATCTGGGTCACGCGTTCGATGCCTTCCAGCGACTGCTCGATGGCTTTGGGAATCTCCTGGGTGACGAATTCCAGGTCCAGGGCCTTCACGGTGTCTTCGATGTCCGCGACCAGGGGCGACAGGTCCTGGTGGCCGCGGGCCTGGGCGAGCAGGCCGGTGTATTGACCGGTGACCTTCAGCAGCGCGCCGAAGCTGTCCTGCAGGAAGTTGGTGTTGTCGCCCACGTACTGGATGGGGGTGTTGATCTCGTGGGCGATGCCCGCGGCCAACTGGCCCACGGCCTCGAGCTTCTGCGCCTGGTGGAGCTGGCGTTCGAGTTCCACGGCCCGGCTGACATCCTGCTTGACGCCCAGGTAGCGCACGATCCGGCCCGAGGGGTCGCGGATGGGGGTGATGGAGCAGTGCTCGCTGTATTGCGATCCGTCCTTGCGGCGGTTGATCAGTTGGCCCGACCAGACCTGCCCGGCGGTGATCGTCTGCCACAGACGGGCGTAGACCTCGGGGGGCTGGCGGCCACTCTTGAGGATGCGCATGGTCTGGCCCAGCACCTCAGTGGCCGGGTAGCCCGTCATACGCTCGAAGGCGGGGTTGACATACTCGATGCACCCCTGCCGATCGGTGATGACCACGCCGTCGTTGATCTGGTCCAGGGCGGCGCCCAGGCGCAGGAGCGTCTCGTCGGCGGTGCGGCGGACCTCTTCGGCCTGTTTGCGCGAGATTTCGGCGGCCAGCAGGCTGCTGACCAGGCCGGCCAGTTCCAGGTCATCCCGCGTGCGCGGGTGCGCCGTGCGATCGGCGATGTACAGGACACCCAGCGGCCTGTCGCCCCGGCGGAGGGGTACGACCAGACCGCCGACGAGACCCTCGGCGCGCATGGCGTCGTCCACAGAGGTGTCGCGGCCGTTTTCGGCAAAGAAGTCCGGGACGATTCGTCCCCGTCCCTGGGCCATTACGGCGCCGCCCAGGGAAGCCCGGGCGTCAAAGCAGACGCGCAGGATGCCGGCGGTGCGTTCGCCGTGGGCGGCGATCAGGCGCAGGCGCCCGCCGTCGCGGTCCACCAGGCCCAGCAGCACCACATCCGCCTCGATGGTGCGGCCGATATGCTGCACGGCCAGATCCATGTTGCGCTCGAAGTCGTTAGCGCCGCTCATGGCGGTGGCCAGATCGTGCAGCCCGCGCAGGCGGTGGACTTCCAGGGCCAGGCGCCGGGCGCGATCGTACTGCTGGGTGACGTCGCGGGCGATGCTGGCCGTGCCGATCGGCCGCTGCTTGTCCCCGAAGATCGGCGTCTTGATGATTTCCAGCCAGTGGTGTCGGCCATCGGGCAACGCGATGCGCTCGGTGCCGCGTTTGGGTTTGCCGCTGGCCACGACTTCCCGGTGGTAGCGGCGGTACATGCGGGCCAGTTCGGGGGGCCAGATGTCGTGGTCCTGCTTGCCGGGCAGGTCGGTGGCGGCAACCCCGCAGGCCCGGAGGAAGGCGGCGTTGCCCGCGAGGAAGCGTCCCTGGGCGTCCTTGAGCCAGGCCAGGTCGGGCACGTTGTCCAGGATCGCCTGCTGCTCGCGCTCGCGCTGGCCCAAAGCCTCCTGGGCGAGGTGGCGGTCGGTGATGTCGGTGATCGTTCCCACGAGACTGGTTATCCGCCCCTCCGGGTCCAATTCCGGCTGGGCCTGACCCAGCACCCAGATCGTGGCGCCATCGGGCCGGCGGATGCGGTATTCGGATCGGAAGGGGTGGCCGCCCTGTGCCGCCCGGGCGAACTCTTCGAAGACGCGCTGGCGATCATCGGGATGCACGGCCTGCTGCCAGCCGGTGCCCGCCAGCGCTTGGGCGCTGAGTCCCAGCATCTCCTGGACGCGCTGGTTGAAGAAGAGGTTCTTCCCCGCGGGGGTTACGCGGAAGATGCCTACGGGCGTGAGGTGGGTGATGGTTTCCAGGTACTGGCGGCTGCGGTGGAGCAGGGCCGTGGACTCATCCCTTTCGGCCGCGGCCCGGGCCATGCGCCTCGCCAGGCGCCAGCCGTAGAACAGCGAACTCCCCGTCAAGAGTGTCAGCACCACCCCGATCGGCAGCCACCAGTGCCAGAGGCGCTCGGCCCGGATCAAGGCGACGTCCAGAGGGGTGCCGGGCTGGGCCTGCCACTGCAGGGTGAGCCCTGTGAGCGCCTGGTTAACGATCGCGCCGACGAGGATGCTCGCCAGCACCAGGCCCGCCAGGGCCAGGTACAGGTAGACCCAGCGCGGCCGGCGCAGGCAGCACGCCGGGGGCGGTGTGGGCAGCGAGTCGGAGGTCATGTCTGGGTCGGTTTCGCTCGTGGGCACGGACGACCTCACTTTCGCGTGGCCATTCCTGCCCCCCCAGGCGCACCGGCCCATCTTTGGACGTGCGATGGACTTCCGGCGGTACGCCCTGGTTCGACCGGCAACCCGGTGCCGGTGAACCCGTGGTCGCGGTGCGACGCACACTGGACCTATCGGCCAAGAGGGAGCGGGCATTGATGGGACGGGTGCAGAAGCGCATGCAAAACAGAGATTTGGACAAAAAGGCCTGAGAGGTTTGCCGGGGCCCGCGCCGGCGCCGGGGGCGGTTGAGACCTGTTCTCACGCCGCCGCGGTGCTGCGGGCGGTGTCGGCCAGGGCGCCGCGGATTTGCCGGAAGGTGTCGCGCAGTTCGCCGAACGCCTGAGCCACGCGTGGGTCCAGGTGGGTGTTCGCCTCGGCCCCCACCAGGCGTGCCACTTCTTCTTCGGGCAGCGCCGGCCGGTAGGGGCGATCCGAGGACAGGGCATCGTACACATCGGCCAGGGCCACGAGGCGCGCCGCCAGCGGGATGCGCTCGCCCGCCAGACCCAAGGGATAGCCCGTGCCATTCCACCACTCGTGGTGATACAGGGCGATGGAGGCCGCCATCTGCAGCAGCTCATTGGGCACCGCCTTGGCCGGCCAGGCGCAGGCCGCCGGACTGACGGGACCATCGTTGGGCTCGTGCGGGTTGGACAGCAGGATGCCCGCCCCGATCTCGCAGTGCTTCTGCATCACCCGGCGCTCGTCCGGGGTCAGGGGCCCGGGCTTGAGCAAAATCGCATCCGGCACGCCGATCTTGCCCACATCGTGCAGGGGGCTGGTCATGGCCAGCATGTCGGCAAAGCGGTCGGACAGGCCCAGGTGATGGGCCAGGACCCGGCTGTAGCAGGCCACCCGCACCACGTGCTGGCCCGTCTGCTCGTCGCGGTACTCGGCCGCCTTGGCCAGGCGCCAGAGAATGTCGATGCGGGCATCTTCCAACTCGCGGGTGCGCAGGCGGATGCGCAGCTCCAGCTCATCGTTGGCCGCCCGCAGAGCATCCTGCGAGGCCTTCAGGCGCAGGGCGTTCTGCAGGCGCGCCCGCAGGTCCACCAGCTCGACCGGCTTGTACAAGAAGTCCGTGGCCCCGGCTTCCAGGGCCTGCCGGCGGATCCGCTGTTCGCGCAGCCCCGTCACAATGAGCACGGGAATGTGCCGCCAGCGTTCCTGCTGCTGCATCAGGTGCAGCAGTTCCAACCCGTCGCGCCCGGGCATGTTGACATCGGTCACCACCGCGTCGAGTGGGCGCTGCTCCAGAAGATCCAGCGCCAGGTCCACACCGGTGACGCTGTGCAGGTCCCACGGCACCTGTTGGCCGCGCAGACCCCGCATCATGGCTTCCAGGACCGCAGGCTCATCATCCACCAGCAGAATCGCCGACTGTTTGGGCATGATCAGCTCCCCGGTCGAACATGCCTCCCCTTGATGTCCGGCCTTAGGCAGACTCATTCCTCATCGACCCGCGCCGGAACCTCCAACGCCGCCGGAGCGGTAATCGGATGCCGGGGGTGTTCGACTCTGCGGCCTGTATCGTCTGGTGAATCCCCCGCCCATTCGCCTGGGCCCAGGGATCGCTGCTGTCCGGTCCGGCCCGGAGCTACGCAGAGCGGTTCGTTCGTCCGCGCCGGGGCCGGTCAGCGGATCGGGCGATTGCCCGAGGGCGGCAGCAGGCACGAATCCTGCCGCCCCGCCGGCTGGCCGAACTGGCATTCCAGCAGCAGGCCCCGGGCTGCCGAAACCGGCATGGGCCGGGGCGAGACGATCTCAAACCAGGCGATGGCTTCGGGCGGATCGACAAAACCCAGGTTTTGCAGCTCGCGCCGCACCGACCAAGGCATGCCCACCTGGGCAAAACCATCCACCCGCCACGGGCCTCCATCGGCGTGAAAGGCCAGCACCCCGGGATGCTGCGACATGGTGAAATCCCACACCATCAGCCCCAGGTGCAGGTAGCCCCGGGCATCGTCGCCCGCCGCCACCACCTCGAAGGTCCGATGCAGCGACATGCAGCCCAGGAAGCGCCGTTCGGGAGCGGCCCCGGCCTTCCAGTTGCCATCGGCCGCCTGCCGCACCCAGGCCGCCGTGAGCTGGGGTACCACGCGCTGCACGTTGGGATTGGTCAGGGCGCCATCGCAATACGCCGCCTGCTGGTGTACCACATCACGCATGGTGAAGCGCCGGGCCTGGGGGCTGAGCTGCCGCCGCAGCATGATGACGGCCCCGGGTGCCACCGTTACCAGCAGCAGCCCCAGGAAGATCAGATTGAGGCGGGTTTCACGCGACAGCGGCATGGCGGCACTTCGTCAGGTTCGGGCGGGCCCGAACGTTTTGAGGGCGCTGCTCCTTGCGAGGTTCGGCCCGGGCCGAACCTACCCCCGATTGACCAGCAGCAACCCCAGAATGCCGGGAAGATAAACCAGCGACGTATAGAACATCACCCGCGCCCAGCGCGTGCTGCGCCGCACCACCAGCACCAGCCCCGTGGCCAGGAACACCAGCCCCAGGGCCAGCGCGCCCCAGAAATACGCCGCCCCCGCCAAGCCGATCGCCGCCGGCCACAGCCCCACGGGCAACAGGGCCATGCACCCCACCACCATCTGGCGGAAGGTGCTGGCCCCCGAGGGGTCGATCACCGGCAGCATGGGCATGCCCGCCCGGGCGTAGTCTTCGCGGTACAGCCAGGCAATGGCCAGAAAATGCGGCAGTTGCCACAGGAACATGATGGCGAACACGGCCAGGGCCGGGATCGCCAGCGTGCCCGTGACCGCCGCGTACCCGATCACCGGCGGCATGGCCCCGGGTACCGCCCCCACCAGGGTGGAGATGCCGGCCCGCCGCTTCAGCGGGGTATAGATGAAGAGGTAGCCCCCGATGGTCAGGGCCGCCAGCAGGGCGGCCAGGGCGTTGGTGAAGGTGGCCAGGATCAACAGCGCCGCCGAGGCCAGCCCCCAGCCGTAGAGCGAAGCCGCGGCCACACTGATGCGCCCGGTGGGCAGCGGCCGGTGACGCGTGCGGTGCATCAGGGCATCGCTGTCGCGCTCGATCACCTGGTTGAACACGCCCGCCGAAGCGCAGGCCAGGGCCGTCCCGGTCACGGCCGCCAGCGTGGGTACCCAGGGAACCGCCTGCCCGGGAAGCCGGCCCAACTCGCAGCCCACCCAGGCCGTGGCGGCCACCATGGTGGTAATGCGCGGCTTGGCGAGTTCAAGGTATTCGGCCAGCCCGGCGGAGTGCGGGGCCGCTGCAGCGCGGGCCAGAGTGTAGGCATGACTGCGCATCACGCGTGGCCTCCTGTCAGCCGCACCGTCGCGACGGGCTGGGCCGCCGCCGCCGCGGGCCGGGGCCGGTGCACCCACACCCGCAGGGTCAAGAGAGCCGTCGTGCCCAGAATCACCGCCCCCATGGCCTGATGGCTGGTGGCCACCCAGGGCTCGCGGCCGGACCAGATCACGCTGGCCCCCAGCAGCACCTGCACCAGGATCATCAGCACCAACGCCCACGCCGGCCGCAGGATCAAGCCATCGCCCTGGGCGTATTTGCCCACCAGGGCCAGCGTGATCAGGGTAAAGATCACCGTGACCACAGCCCAGGCCCGGTGGGCGAAGTTCAGATGCACCCGCCGCAGGGTCACCGGCGGGGCGGTGGGGGCCGGCGGCATGGCCTTAAGATCAGCCCCCAGTTGTTTCTCATTCATCGGCGGCAGCCAGTGTCCGTACGAGCTGGGGAAATCGGGGATGGCCAAGGCGGCCTCTTCATGCCGCACGGCGGCCCCCAGCGAAAGCTGGACCAGCAGGATGACCAGCAAGGCCGTCAGCCAAGCCAAGGGCCGCTTTTCTTTGGTTGCGGGGGGGCCTGCGCTTGCGGCGCTGCCTGCGCTTGCTCCTTCACCCAGCCACCAGCGGCTGGTGGCCGCGGCGATCCAGACCGTCAGGCACAAGAAGATCTGGGCCGTGATGCCGTGCACGATGGCCAGCTTGGTGGACAGGTCGGTCACCCGCAGTCCGCCCATCACGCCTTGAACGATCACCAGGACCAGCAGCACCACGCCCGTCCATTGCAGCCAGCGGCGGTTTTTTTGCGTCAGCCAGAGGGCGGCGGTCATGCCGATGCACAAAAAGCCCACCAGCGCTCCGATCAACCGGTGCGTGTGTTCATCCAGTTGCAGGCGGTTGAGTTTCCACAGGGGGTAGGTAAACATGTTCTGGCCCAGGGTGGTGGGCCAGTCGGGCACGGCCAGGCCGGCGTTGTGGCTGGTGACGTTGCCGCCGGCCACCAGCAGGATGAAGGTGGTGATCACCAGGAGCAGGGCATAACGGTGCAGCCAGGGGCGGTAGGCGGCCGGGAAGGTCGGATGGGCATGGTTCATGGCGGACTTCAGGCGGGCGGAAAAGGGCTCAGGCAAACACGCCCACCCGAAGGGGTAAGTCTAGGATCCCATTCGCCGCCGGACCACCCCGGGCCTCAGGTCAATTGCAGAACGTCGGGCGGCAACCTGGTTAGCTTTGAACGGCGCCCAAGAAGCGATGAGGTGGCTTACCCCGCCCGTTGATACGTTGCCGGACGGTAGCGGGGCTTGGGGATGGGGCAGCCTTTTTCGCGGGCGACCTGCAGCCACTGCTCCTTGGCGATTTGCACTTCACGCACCGCCGCTTCGGGCGTATCGCCGAAGGCGGAGCAGGATTTGAGGTCGGGAATGTCCGCAACCCAGCATGCATCTTCATCGCTGTAGAAGACGTTGATGTGGTAATCCTTCATAATTCGCGGTTCTCCATCGTCAGGTCGAATTCCGTCACCATCTGGAGAAACTGTCGGATCTGGTACGGCTTGGCGTCCCCGTGCATGGGCTGCAGATTCAGGGGCCGGGTGGCCTTATCGTGAAAGTATATCCGGTGGCTGCCGGTGCTTCGCCCCAGGCGAAAACCGAACGCTTCCACCAAAGCGGTGAAATCAGCGAAGGACACATTCGCGCACGAACCATGCCGCAAACGCTCCAACAGTTTGCGCGGCTTCATGTTGGATCCCCCGCAGAACGGTTCAGCAGGAGCTTCGCCCTCGAGGATTTCCGGTGGCCGGTTGGGCGAAGCACCGAGCAACCCATTGACCATATTACTTTTGCCGCAGGCCGCGCACTTTCATGGGCAGCCCGAAGAGGTCGATAAAGCCGCGGGCCGCGGTCACGTCGTAGTCCTTCATGGCGAAGCTGGCCAGCTTGGTGTCGTAGAGGGACTTGGGGCTCTGGGAGGCCACGGCCAGGGCGCGACCCTTGAAGAGCTTGACCGTCACCTTGCCCGTCACGACCTGGTTGGCGTGGTCGATGAACGCCTGCAGGGCCTCGCGCAGGGGGTGGAACCACTGGCCGTAATACACCAGCTCGGCGTAGCGCAAGGCCACCTGCTGCTTGTAGTGGTACAGGTCGCGCTCCAGGGTGAGCTGCCCCAGGGCCTTGTGCGCCTCATACAGAATCGTGCCCCCGGGGGTCTCATACACGCCGCGCGACTTCATCCCCACCAGCCGGTTTTCCACCAGGACGGTCTGGCCCACGGCGTGCCGGCCACCGATCTTGTTCAAGAGCGCGATCAGTTCGTGGCCGGCCCCCCGGTAGCTCTTGCCGTTGACGGCCACGGGCGTGCCCCCCCGGAATTCGATCTCGATGTATTCGGGTTTTCCGGGGGCCTTTTCCGGCGGCACCGTCATGACCAGGCACTTGGCCCAGTTGGGTTCATTCCGGGGGTCTTCGATCTCGCCGCCCTCGTGGGAGATGTGCCAGAGGTTGCGGTCCTGGGAGTAGATCTTCTTCTTGGAGGCCGTCACGGGGATCTTGTGCGCTTCGGCGTACTCAATCGCCGTCTCCCGGTCGGTCAGCCCGTCCGCCAGGAACTTGGGGTCTTTCCAGGGAGCGATGATCTTCAGGGCCGGGTCCAGGGCCATGGCGGTCAGTTCAAAGCGCACCTGGTCGTTGCCCTTGCCCGTGGCCCCGTGGCCTACCGCATCGGCGCCGGTGGCATGGGCCACATCCACCTGGGCCTTGGCGATCAGGGGGCGGGCGATGGAGGTGCCCAGGAGGTAGTCGGTTTCGTAGG
The DNA here is from genome assembly GCA_021784455.1 of Planctomycetota bacterium. Lineage (GTDB taxonomy): Bacteria > Planctomycetota > Phycisphaerae > Phycisphaerales > Phycisphaeraceae > JAJXSS01. The sequence goes on along the minus strand of JAJXSS010000058.1, from coordinate 4,866 downwards.
TGGCGTGGGCCTTGAGCAGGGGAAAGCAGTAGTGTTCCGCAAACTCCTTGCGCAGGTCCTTGACCACCACCTCATCGGCGCCGCTGGCGTAGGCCTTCTTTGCGATGCCCTTGAGCTCCGAGCCCTGGCCCAGTTCGGCGGCGAAGGCCACCAGCTTCACCCCCGGATAGCGGTTCTTGAGCCAGGGCAGAATCACCGAGGTGTCCAGGCCGCCGGAATAGGCCAGGACGATCTTCTTGGGCGCGGCGGCAGGGGAGGCAGGGGCCATGGAAAACTCCTTGGGAGGTCGGGAGGAAGCTATTGAGCATACCAGAGAGCCGGGTGGGGTTGTGGCGATGGTAAAAGGATATGACGTCCGGGCAAGCCCGAACCTGCGCGGAGGGAGACTCCGAGGGCTCGAATCCCGGTGTCCATCGGGAGACCCCAGCCACCCCGTGGAACTTATGGGCGGGTGGAGGCGGGCTGGTCCTGGATGGTCCAGTTGCCATCGCAGCGGACCATGGGGCCGGGGCGGCGGGGCCCGCGGAGAGTGATGGCCAAGGCCTGGGCGCCGCCCCACAAGCAGCGCAGCTCATCGGCAGCATCGTGGATCTTGAACTCCAGGGAATAGTCACCCTCGCCGAACGGAATGGGGTCCAGGGTGAAGCGCACGGTGCAGGTGCCGGGGCGGTTGGGCAGTTTCAGGTCCTGATGGGAGGAGTTGGCGGTGCCCAGGTAGATGCCGCTGATGCTGCTGAAGTTGATCAGCACAAAGGGGTCGCCCACGGGGCGGTGCACCTGGAACTCGAATTCGACCAGCCCGGGCTGCTCGACGTTCCATTCCAGGGTTTCATCGCCTTCGGGCGTGAGAAAGCGGATGTTGCGCAAAGACACGGGGGCATCGACGGTTTCGGTGGCGGCATCGGCCTGGCGGCTCAGCAGGTCCAGATAGAGGCGGATGGCCGGATCGGTCGGGCCGTTGTAGACCACGCGGCCTTTGTCCAGCACCACCGTGTTGGGGCACAGGTTGCGCACCTGGTCCAGGATGTGCGAAATGAAGATGACGGTGATGCCCGAGTTCAGCAGCTTGTGCATGTGCCGGAGGCACTTGTCGCGAAAGAGCGCATCGCCCACCGACAGCACTTCGTCGATCAGGAGGATGTCCGGGTCCATGTGGGCGGCCACGGCAAAGCCCAGCCGGGCCTTCATACCCGAGGAGTAGCGCTTGACGGGCGTGTCGATGAACTCGCGCACCCCGGAAAACTCGATGATGGCCTCTTCCTTGGCCCGGATTTCCCGGCGTTTCATGCCCAGGATGGCCCCGTTGAGGTAGATGTTTTCCCGGCCGGTCAGGTCCCCGTGGAAGCCGGCCCCGATTTCGATCAGGGACGACAGGCGCCCGTGAATGTGGTAGCTGCCGCGGTTGGGGGCCATGATGCGCGACAGCACCTTCAGCAGCGTGCTCTTACCGGCGCCGTTGGGCCCGATGATGCCCAGGGACTGGCCCCGGGCCACCTCGAAGGTGACATCGGCCAGGGCCCAGAATTCCTTGTTCCCCAGGTCACCGGTGAACGAGCCGCGCACGGCCTTTTTCATGAGGGCCGGAATCAGCTCGCGCAGGGAATCGTAGAGTTCACCTTTGCGGAACTTCTTCCAGAGGCCCTGAACTTGGATGGCCGGCTCAGTCATGCGTTTCGTGTCTCGTGTCTCGGATCTGCTTGCCCCTTACCCCTTTCCCCTTGCCCCTTCTCCTCACATCACCTCCGCGAAGAGGTTTTCCGTGCGCCGGAAGGTGGCCATCCCCACGTACAGCACGCTGATGGCAATGGCGGCGCTGTAAAGGATGAAGGGCCACATGCCGGATTCGATGCCGGCGACCCCATTTCGGCCGACGGTGACGCTGGCAATGCCTTCCAGAAGCGGTGCCACGGGGTTCCAGATGACCACCCGGCCCAGCTTGCCCAACTGGTCGATAAACAGGTACACGGGGGTGAAAAAAATCCCGAACTGGAGGATCACGTTCAGGATGTATTTCACATCGCGGAAAAAGACATTGGCCGAACCGAAGATCAGACCCAGGCCCAGGGCCATCATGAGCAGCAGCAGCAGAAACACCGGCACCAGCAGCAGGTTCCAGCTCAGAATCAGCGGGGAGTCGGGGATGGCCAGCAGCAGCACAATCACCACCACGGCGCTGATGGACAGGTCGAACAGCGTGCCCAGCACGGAGGCCAGCGGAATGACCTGTCGCGGAAAGTAGATGCGCGAGGCCAGACCCATACCGCCCAGGATGCCATTGGCCGTCCCGGAAAGCACCCCCACAAACATGCTCCAGGGCATGGAGCGGACCATCACCGAGCCGACCTGCTGCATGTTCAGGGACCGGTGCTGGAGAAAGGCCATGGCAGCCTGGACGACCACCCCGGCCGCAATGCTCAGCACCGGAATGCAGAAGGCCCAAAGAAAACCCATCACCGCCTGCTTGTACTTGACGCGGATATCCCGGTACGTCAGCGCCACGAGCAGCTCGCGGTAGTCGTAGACCTCCTTGACCAGTTGCGTCGGCGCCAGCATCGGGTTCCGTCTCGTGTTTCGGGTTCCGGGTCTCGGGTGTCAGATGCCGAATCTTCCGCCTGCGCAACCCGGAGCCCGGCACCCCACACCCGATTCCTCATCCTTTCGGGCTACACTATAGCCCTTGAGGCCCACCCCGGCATGACCGTATCCACCCCCTCAACTTCGGCCGTTCCGCCCCTCGCAGAGCAGGAAACGGGCCCTTTGCGCTGCCTGTCCATCGATGTGGAGGAGTACTTCCAGATCGAGGCCGCCCAGGGCGCCATCGCCCGCGCCGACTGGGAGCGCTGGCCCGGCCGGGTCGAGCGCAACGTGGACCGGCTCCTTGATCTTTTTTATCGGCACAAGCGCCAGGGCACTTTTTTCATTCTGGGCTGGGTGGCCCGGCGGCACCCGGACATGGTCCGCCACATTGCCGCGGCCGGGCATGAAATCGCCTCCCACGGCATGAACCACGACCGCCTCCACCGGCTGACCCCGGCCCAGTTCCGCAGCGAGATCACCGAGTGCCGCAAGATCCTTCAAGACCTGGCCCAGCAGCCGGTGGTGGGCTTCCGGGCCCCCACCTTCAGCGTGGTGCCCCCGACGGCCTGGGCCCTGGATGTCCTGGTGGAGGCGGGCTTCCTCTACGACTCGTCGATCTTCCAGGTCCGGCATCCCAGCTACGGTGTGCCCGGGGCGCCCGACCGGCCGTATTTCGTGCGTCACGGGGATGACGGAGCGACGCTGTTGGAGGTGCCGCCGCTGTCGTGGCGGGTGGCCCGGCGGAACGTGGCGGTGGCCGGGGGCGGGTACTTCCGCCTGTTGCCACTGTGGTTCATGCAGCGGGGGCTGAAACAGGCCCGGCATCAGGACCGGCCGGCGATTCTCTACTTCCACCCCTGGGAGTTCGACCCGCAGATGCCCCGCATGCCCCTGTCCTTCACCGGCCGCCTTCGCACCTACACCCATCTGGCCAAGGCGGCCGCACGCCTGGAGCGGATCATGGCCCAGCAGGCCCGCTGGCGGCCGATCGGCTCGGTGCTGGAAGAACTCAAGGCCCTCGCCCGGGCGCGCGCGGTGTTTGAGCTGTAGGTCCGGGTTCGCCCGGACATCTTGCTTCGTGGATTTGGGGCCACCCCAGCCCATCGGGTGGCCGGAGTCGAGTCTTCGAGCCCTCGGAATCTTTTTCCCCGGCCGTTCCGCCCCGGCTGAACCTATTTCGCAAACAGCAACTCCGACACATTCGCGCACACCCGGTCACCCAGGCGGCGATAGGTCTCGTAGTGCCGCGGCATGGCGTCGAGAATCTCCTGCCGCCCGAGCTCGCCCTGGGCCGCAAACGGGTCCTGCAGCATCTGGGCGATGTCGCCTTTGTCCCACTCAAAGTGATACTGGAAGGCGTACGTCTTGAGCCCCACCCGGAAGGCCTGGGCCTTGCACGCGGCCGAACCGGCCAGGGCCACCGCCTGGGGAGGAAGCTTGCCCACTTCCTGGCCGTGCAGATGAAACTGCATCACGTTCCAGGGCACCCCCGCCAGGACGGGATCGATCGTGCCGGGGAACCCCAGACGCACGTTGTACCAGCCGATCTCGGGCCGGCCGGCCATGGCCTTGACCTCGCCACCCAGGGCGGCCGCGATGAGCTGGGCCCCCAGGCAGATGCCCACCACGGGCAGGCCCGCCTCATGGGCTTTCCTGATAAAGGCCGTCTCGGCCGGAATCCAGGCGTGCTGGCTCGCCTGATCGACGTTCATGGGCCCGCCCATGCTGATGATGCCATCCACCTCATCCAGATCGGGGGGCACGCTCTGCCCGGCGTACAGATGCACGAAACGCAGCTTGTGGCCGTAGTCGGTCAGAACCCGGCCCAGCACACTGGGCCCTTCCGAAGCGGCATGCATGAAGACCAGCAGACTCATGGGTGAAGCTCCCGCAGGTGGATGGCGAAGTATAGCGAAGAAGGCGGACCCCCGCGGCGCGACGCCTTTGGCGCCCGAAGCCAAAAATCACTTCCCGTTCACCAGCACCACCGCCCGGCTGCGAGCCACCCGCGGCCGATCGGCCAGCGTGAATCCCGCCTGCTGGGCCTGCGCCACCATCCCTTCAAACCCCGCCGCTGTCACGCGCCCCACCGGCTCGGCCAGCAGAAACCGCCCCCCCGGCTTGAGCGCCGCCCCCACCTGAGCGTACAGCTTCTGGGGCTCCGCCACCTCATGCAGCACGGCAAACGCCAGCACGAAATCCACCGCCCCGGCCACCTCGTCCAGGTTCAGGCTCTCCACCGTGCACAGGTGGGCGCTGATCCGTCGCTCAAGCCGCGCCCGCCAGATC
>JAJXSS010000477.1 GCA_021784455.1 Planctomycetota bacterium | reverse complement strand
CATCAGGATCGGCCCGATGACCCAGTTCTGCACCAGCGACAGCCCCAGGATGCGCAGGTTGCGAAAGACATCAGGCAGTTCCTCGTAGCGCACCTTGGCCAGGGGCGGGAACATCATCAGGATCAGGCCCAGGGCGATGGGCACGTTGGTGGTGCCGAAGGCGAACCGGTCGATGAACCCCCGGAATTCGGGCATGGCAAAGCCCAGGCCCACCCCCGCCGCCATGGCCAGGAAGATCCACACGGTCAGGAAGCGGTCAAGGAAGCCGAGTTGGCGGGAGATGGGGGGCATGCGATTACTTGCGGGCGGTGATGTCAAGGCTGGTGATGAAATCGGCCGCGGTGGTGCCTTCGGGCAGGGCATCTGCGACCTGCCGGTAGAGCGGGTCGCCGGATTGGGCCAGGGAGGCGACGTAGCCGGGCTTGGGCTGCAGCCGGATGTCTTTCAGCCCGGCCGCGGCCATGACCGCCCGGTAATCATCCACCAGTTCAGCCCCGGCCACGCAGCCGACCAGGGCGGCCACCATCTGCCGCACCGCCTCGGGCAGCGGCCGCAAAAGAGCCATATCGGACACCGCCACCCGGCCGCCGGGCTTGAGCACCCGGGCAATTTCGCGCCAGACCTGGGGCTTGTCCGGGGACAGGTTGATTACGCAGTTGGAGATGATCACGTCCACGCTGGCATCGGGCAGGGGCAGGTGCTCGATTTCCCCCAGGCGGAATTCCACGTTGGCCAGGCCGGTGGTCTTGCGGTAGCCGGCGAGGTTGCGGCGGGCCTTGGAGAGCATCTCCGGGGTCATGTCCACCCCGATCACCCGGCCGGTGGGGCCGACCTTGGGGCCGGCGAGGAAGACATCGAACCCACCCCCGGAGCCCAGGTCCAGCACGATCTCGCCGGGCTTTAAGGCCGCGATGGCCCCGGGGTTGCCGCAGGACAGGCCCATGTTGGCGCCGTCGGGCAGGGCCTGGATCTCGCTGGCCGAATAACCGATCTTTTGGGCCAACTGATCCGCCGTCAGTTTCGTGGCCCCGCAGCAGCCCCCGCCCCCGGAAGGGAGTTTAGTGGCCGGGGTGCAGCAGGAGGATGATTCCTGCGCCGGTGTCAGTGTGGACAAGTCCAGATCGTGCGAAGAGCAGCCGCCCGACCGGGCCACCTGGGCGTAACCGCGGCGGATGGTCTCGCGCACATCCTGGGCATCAGGGGTGGCCGAGGGGCTGGTCGGTGGGTTGGACATTTTCAGAAACTCCTTTACTCAAGGCTTGGGGTAACGATTCGACAAACCGGCGAATTTCATCGCGCACCCGGCGGTAGGGCCCCAGGGTTTCGTCTTCGGTGCGGGCCCTGGCGGCCAGAGAGGGCGGGTCATCAAACCCCACATGCACCAGCTTGCCCTTGCCGTATAACCAGGCCGGGCAGGTCTCATGGGCGTGGTCGCAGACGGTGATGATGAAGTCAAAGTCCTGAGCTGCCACGGCCGCGATGGTTTTGGAAACCTGCCCGCTGATGTCGACGCCGGCCTCGCGCATCACGCGCACGGCCCGGGGATTGAGGCCCTGGGCCACCAGCCCGGCCGAGAAAGCTTCGATCCGGTCGCCCTTGAGGGCCCGGGTCCAGCCCTCGGCCATCTGGCTGCGGCAGGAGTTGCCGGTGCACAGAAACAGGATTGTGAGTTTCGGGGACACGGATGGGGCTCGCGTTTCGGGTCTGAGGCAGGTCCGGGGCGGCCCGGACATCTTGTCGGGGGGGGGCCACGTTTTGGGCCCCACCTCTTCCCTGGATGTTCCAGCGTTCGGCCAGGGCCGAACCTACCCGCGGTAACAGGCCGCCAGTTCGCTGCGGCTCTTGCGGCGCACACAGCACAGGGTCTTGCGGTCCTCGAGGACCATCGGTGTGTCCGCTCCGGCCGCATCCAGCCAGCGCAGGGCCCCGCGCACCACCGGTAAGGCGCCTTTTCCGGGGGCGGGCCGGCGGAAGTAGTGCCAGCGGCCCTCCTTGCGGCGCTCGACCAGACCGGCCTGATACAGCACATCCATGTGTTTGCTGACCGTCGAGGGGGCCAGGGCCAGCAGTTCGATGATTTGACACAGGCACAGTTCCCCCTGGCCCAGGGCCAGGAGCGCCCGCACCCGGGCGGAGTCGGAAAGGGCTTTGCCGATGGTCACGATGTCCTGCATGGGGGCTTCCAATACTTCGATTATTGGCGAAGTATAGAACGGATAAGCGCCCCGGTCAAGCCGGGGCGTCGTGCATCGGGGCGTGAGGCTGGTTTGCAGCTATACTCAACCCCCAAAGGAGTTTCATTATGGCCGTGCGCCGCCGACTGCCGCTGGGCATCATCGTACCCCTGGCCGAGCCGCTGCAACCTGTGATGGATCATGTGGCCGAACTGGGCCTGGATACGTGTCAGCTTGGCTGCTGGCAGCCCGACCGGTTCACCCCGGCCCTGGCCCGCCAAGCCCGGCAGGCCGCCCGGCGTGCCGGCATCACCATCAGCAGTTTCTGGGCGGGCTACACCGGGCCGGTGGTCTGGGACTTTCTGCGCGGCCCGGCCACCTGCGGGCTGGTCCCTGCGGAATATCGCCCCCAGCGCGTGCGCGAGCTGAAACGCGGGGCCGATTTCGCCGCCGACCTGGGCACTCCCTGGGTGGCCACCCACCTGGGCTTCGTGCCCGAAAACCCCGCCGACCCCCTCTACCGCGGCTTCGTTTCGGCCGTGCGCCGCGTGGCCGAACACTGTGCCCAGCACCAGCTCACCTTCGCCTTTGAGACCGGCCAGGAAACCCCCACCGCACTCTTACGCCTCATCGAGGACCTGGGCCTGGACAACCTGGGCATCAACCTCGACCCCGCCAACCTCATCCTCTACGGCAAGGCCAACCCGGTAGATGCCCTGGATGTGATCGGCCGGTATGTGGTAGGTATCCACGCCAAGGACGGCTGCTACCCCACCGATGGCCGGCGCCTGGGCCACGAAACCGCCCTGGGCCGGGGCAAGGTGGATTTCCCCCGCCTGCTCCGGGGTCTGAAAAAGCTTGATTTCCGGGGGCCGGTCATTATCGAGCGGGAAATCAGCGGTCCGCAGCAGATCCGCGATATCCGCAAGGCGATGAAGCTGCTCAAGCCCCTCTT
>JAJXSS010000476.1 GCA_021784455.1 Planctomycetota bacterium | reverse complement strand
TTGAATGTCAAAACGTCACCGTCGACCAGAATATGCAGACGGCGCAGGTGATTCCTGTGAAACGCGTTCCTCTAACGGCAATTCGGCCCGGGCCGGCAGAGTGAACTCAGTAGGTCCAGGGAAGAAGGAAGACATTTACCCCCCTCCCCCAGGCCGCCCATGAGCACCCCCGGCCAAGCAGATTCCCTATCCGTTAACCACGCCCCAGGGCGTGTACGGGGTGCTGCAGTTGCAGCTCGACCCGGTCGATGAAGCCCATGCGGCCAAGCAGCCTGGAACGAAGACGGGGGTGAGGGGCCTGGGCTGTGGGGTGTCGAGGGAGGGGTGTCGGGTATGAAGTCCGGGAGGGCGACCGGACCCTCAGCCACGGCCCCGCCGCCCGGGGATCAGGCCATGAAACGGTCTGACAAGGCCCTGAGAAACTTGGATAAGGTAATGGCGCCATCAGACACATCACTGAGCAGCCTGGATCCATCACTGGCGCCATCATTGACATCCCTCAGCGGCTCATTTACCTCCCTGGCGCCGGCATTAACAGCAATGAGTGGCTCATTTACCTCCCTGGCGCCGGCATTTACAGCAATGAGTGGCTCATTTAGAGCAATGGCGCCGGCATTTACAGCAATGAGCGGCTTATTTGGAGCAATGGCGCCGGCATTTACATCCCTGAGCACCTTATTGACAGCAATGCCGCCCTTAAGGATGGTCTTGCGGAGCCCGGCGAACCCCCGGAATGCCCCTGGGGCACCTGTCCGGGCCGGTGCTGGGATTATCGGCCACCCGAGGAAGTGGTTGAACCGCCAAGATACCAAGGTTACGAAGGCAAGAGGTCATCTGGTTGATTGGTCAAAGGCTTGATCGGCTTCGGGTCGGGCCAGCCCCGGACGAGTGTCCGCCGCCGAAAGCACCCGGGCAAGATTGCTGGAGAGAGGGAAAGGATAAAGTCCAGCCCCCCGCCCTCCGGGGGCGTCCGCCCCTGCCCCAGGGCGCCCATGAGCACCCCCGGCCCACCCAATTCCCTGTCCGTTAGTTCGCCGGGCTGAAGCGCGATCCCGTCAGCGGTACGCGCCGGTTCACCGGGGCGCCCTGGGGCACCCGCGGGCCGATGATCAGGATGCCCAGGATCACCACCCCGTTGCCCGCCAGCATCAGCCAGTTGCCCGTCGCCCGCGTGAACGTGCCTTCCACCACGCCGAACTCGATAAAGCCCGTGAGCACCAGCAAGACCAGCGTCACCGGGATCAGCCCGCCCCAGGCCAGGCGCATGAGCTGGTCGTAGCGGAATCTCGGCAGCGTCCAGCGCACCAGCATGACCAGAGCCACCAGCAGGAACACTTTCACCGCGTACACCAGGCAGCGGAACAGCACCAGCCCGATCCCCCCCACCAGCGGAGCGTGCACAAACGGCAGGTCGTACCCGCCCAGGAAGACCAGGGCGAAAAAGGCCGCCCCGGTGATGATGTGGATGTACTCGCCCAGCATGTACAGGGCGAACTTCATCGAGCTGTATTCGGTGTGGTACCCGGCCACCAGTTCCTGCTCACACTCGGCCAGGTCGAAGGGGGCCCGGTTGGTCTCGGCCAGGTTGCAGGTGAAAAAGATCGCCGCCAGCAGCGGCTGGTAGATGATGTTCCACCAGGTGCCCGACTGGGCCGCGATGATGTCATCCGGCCGCAGGCTGCCCACCATCAAGAGCACGATCAGTACCGACAAGCCCAGGGGGATCTCATAGCTGAGCATCTGGGCGGTGGCCCGCATGCCACCCAGGAAGGCGTACTTGTTGTTGGAGGCGTACCCCCCCACCACCACCCCGTACACCGCGATCGACCCCACGGCCAGGATGTAGATGATGCCGATGTTGACATTGGCCCCGGCGATGAGCGCCGGTCCGTGGGCCGCCAGGTTGAACAGGTGCCACGGGCCGATGGTGCCATCCCACCAGCCGCCCCAGGGGATCACGGCCCACGCGATCAGGGCCGGGGCCGCGGCCAGCACCGGCGCCAGCACGAACAGCACGCGCTCGACGAAGGGGGGGGTGAAATCCTCTTTCAGCAGCATCTTGATGCCGTCGGCCAGCGGCTGGCCCAGGCCCCAGAAGTGGAACTTGGGCAGGAAAGACTGGCCGAAGTTGAAACCCGTGCGATTGGGGCCGATGCGGTCCTGCACCCAGGAAGCGATCTTGCGCTCCAAAAGGATGAAGTACGCCGTCGCGCCCAGGATGATGTTGGCGACGACCAGAATCGTGACCACGCTGACAATAAACTGAACGCTCATGCGCTTCTCAGGCTGGGTTGAGGGTTATCGAGCCCCCAGTTGTACAGGGGCAAGGGGCTGGGGGCAAGGGATCAGGGCCGGCCGCTCCGCTGCTTGCCCCCTGCCCGCGCCCCCCGTGCCTTTATTTCTGCGGCAGGTTATTGACCGTCGCCGGCGCTCCCACCCCGTACTGGTACACCAGCGTGCCCCCGTAGTGACCCGTCACCGCCACCCAGCCGGCCGTGCTCAGGCTGGCCACCAGGGCCAGAACCACCAGCGTGATGCGCACCGGCTTCTTGGGAATCGCCGTCAAGGCCGCCAGCACGGTGGTGAGGGCCATGAAAATCCAGACCTTCTTGCCCATTTCCGCGTGCTGGCGCAGCATGGCGGCGGCCTGGGGGCTGAGTTTCACGTGCATGGCATGGATGTGTTCGGCCGCATCGTGCCCGGCATCCATGGCGGTCAGCGCCGCCACCACGCCCACGGCATACAGGGCCACCGTCAGCCAGCGCACCCAGTGGGATCGCCCCAGCGTCACCAGCAGGAGCAGCGCCAGGCCCACCCCCAGCACCGAGATGACCACTGGGAAATGCACCACCATCGCGTGCCATTCATTGGGGCGTGAGGTATCCTGCAGAATCTGGGTGATGAGGTTAGGCATGGCCCAAGTGTAGCCTGCTTCCAAGCTTTAGGCGATGCCGATGGCGGCCGCCGATCACCCCAGCCCGCGATCCCCTGGGGAAATGGGTAGACCCGCCGCCACAGGGCGTGACAATATTTTCGGGGCAGGGGTTGATGCGGGCTAGAGTACAGGCGATAGGGTGAGGCGCAATCAGGGGCCCCAAGGAGTGGGGCCAGAAAGGACACAGCCATGGAACG
>JAJXSS010000475.1 GCA_021784455.1 Planctomycetota bacterium | reverse complement strand
CGGACCGGCCGTACCTCCCGAAATGCCCGCTTTCCCCTTCCCTGGCTGATCTTGCCTCTGCTCCCGGGCCGAGACCCCGGCCCTTCTCATAGCCGGCGCCATCAGGCCCCGGACCTGATCCTCTCCCCCCCTTTCTTCCTTCTCCTCTTCCACGCTCGCCCGGCCGGCACTCTCATCCCCCAGCGCTTCCCCCACCCCCCGAGCACTCACCACCAGCCAGTACACCAGCAATGCCCCCCACGCCAGCCCCGCCAACCCCAGCATGATCCCGTAATCCAAAAACACATTGTGCGTGCTGGCGACATCCTCCGGATTCAGCGGGTTTTTCGCCACCGCATACAGCGCCTTGAATCGGCCGGGCCCCACCCCCAGCACAATCCGCTCGGGCTTCTCCACCAGCATGTGCTCCACCGCCTGCCAGTAATAAAACCGGTACAAGAGACTCCGCTCGCCCCCGGCCGACTTCGGCGGCCCCAGCGCCCCGCGCACCACCACCCCTCCCACCGCACACACCACAATCAACACCGCCGCCACCGGCAGGCCCCACCTCAGCCACCGCCCCCCCGGATTTTCCCCCGGATCTTCGCCCGGATTGCGGGCCCATTCCCGGGGCTCATTCCCGAGGTTCCGCGGGCTCCGGGGGCTCCGGGGGCGGGTCCACCAGTAGGCCCCGATCAGCAGGCCCGAGGCCAGTACCAGCGAGATATTCGCCCCACGGGAGCGGCTGAGAATCGTGCAGGTCAGCCCCGCCGCCACCAGCACCCCCGGCCCCCACACCTGCCGCCACGCCCGCCGCCGCAGCAACCCCAGTCCCCAGCCCACCGACAGCGCCGCGATCGCCGCCGCCAGCGACCCATACACGTTGGAAAAACCGAACACCCCGATCACCTCGGGGTTCATCAGCCGCCGCCGGTAGATCAGGTCCTGCGGGGAGCCCTTGTCCCAGCCGTGCTCGGCCAGGGTCTGCGCGTGGTGTTTCAGGTAGTAGGCCACCGTGTAGGGGTGCTCGATCAGCACATACAAAAGCGCCTGCGACAGCAGGCTGAGGCTGAACGCCGCCAACCCCGCCGTCATCATCCGTCGCGGCCGGTCGTGCTGGGCCAGATGCACCGCCGCCAGCCCCAGGGCCATGGCCCCCAGCCACTGCCCCGCGTAGAACGTGCTCCCCGCCTGCCAGGGCATCTGCCACAGTGCCCCGCACGCCCCGGCCACCCCCAGCGCGATGGAAATCCAGTTCAGCCGCCCCCCGCGCCGGATATGCACCGCCAGGGCCAACGCACACGCCCCCACCGCCGCCACTGCCAGCCACATCGCCCCCGCCGGGCCCAGCACCGTCACCGGCACCGCCCGCTGCTCCCTGAGCGGGCTCACATCCCAGTAAATCCGCGGTGAAACCCCCACCAGCCCCGGCAACAGCGCCAGCCCCAGGACCAGCATCGTCGCCAGATCCAACAGATCCACCGGCCGGGTATCGGCCCAGTCACCCGAACTCGCCTGGCGACGGACTCTCGATCGCATGGGCGTAGTGTACCGCCCGTCTTCGCAGGGTGGGTCAAGTCTTCGGTCCCGCCTTCCTAAAATCCGCCGCAGCCGCTGCAAAGGTCGGCCCGAACCTACGCATACCGCCCGTACGTCCGCGCCGTCTCCACCAGCGCCTGCAGATTCTCATCCGGCGTATCCCGCCCGCACTGGTCCCCCGTGGACAGGATGAACCGCCCCCCTTCCGCCGCCTCCTCAATCGCCTTCCGTGCCGCGGCCACCACATCCTGCGGCCGACCGTGCAGCATCACCTTCGTGGTGTGCAGATTGCCCTTGAGCGTCAGCTTCTTCCCATAGAGCCGCTTGAGTTCCGCCAGATGGCAGTCGCCCATCGGGGGAATCTCCAAGGGATCGATCACCGTCAGGCTCGTCTCCTCGGCCATGATCTTCACCAGGGCCGTCTCGGGCCCGCACGAGTGCACGTGCGTGGGAATCCCCGCCGCCGTGGCCAGCTCGATCCCGCGTTTCACCGCCGGCAGCGCCAGTTGCCGGAAGATCTCCACCGTCTGAAACACCAGCGTCCCCGAACCGCCCACGCACAGGAAATCCGGCCGAACCTCCATGCTCATGATCTGGGCAAACCGCCGCTCCACCGCTTCCACACGCTGGGCCGCCCACCGCTCGTGCAGGTCCGGGTTGTCGTAGTACCGGTAGATCGCCTCTTCCGACCCCAGCACACAACTGCCCGTGAGCCATACCCCCACCAGCCCCTGGTCGCCCATCAGTTCCTTCACCCGCTTCAGCCCCGCCGGGCCCGTATCCACCGGCTTGACCCCCTCCAGCGGCTCATACCACTTGGGCTCGGGCCCCAATCCCACCTTGTCCGGGCTCACCCCCCACGTCGGCGGGTTGTCCACATAGAACACATCCACCAACGCATCCCAGGTGCGCCGGCCGTTTTCGCGCATCGAGCCCTGGGTCACAATCATCTGCTCGTCCCGCCGCACGATGAATCGTTCCTTGGGCGGCTGACCGGCCGAGTCCTCGGGAAAGGTCAGCGGCGCGTAGCCATCCATTACCGAATCAATGTTGAACTTCTTGGCCGCCTCAAGGTACGCCTCCCAGATCGGCGGGTCGCGGTACAGGTAAAGCTGCCAGAAGGGCTTGCCCGTCAACCGGGCCGGGATCATGTTGGAAAAATCCGGCGCCACCGGCACACAGTCCGGGATACCACCACGCAACACCGTCAGCAGCCGCTCTCGGCAAGTTATCATCCTTCTATCGTACCTCGCCCACCAGCGTTTTGGCCCCCTCTCTTCGTCCCCACCCTTGCCGTCGCTTCGGCCCCGCCCGAACTTCCTCCCCCCTCCTGGTAGTGCATCCTATGCGCATGCTTCTTCTCCGATGCCCCGGGATGGGAGCCCACCATCCCCGCCTTAGAAAGCCACCCCGATGCCGCCCCCATCGTACCAGTGGTTCTTCGGCCGCTCCTGAAAATACAGGAACCGCCGCCCGCTGCGGCCGGCAAATTTGAAAAGTTCATCGCTGCAATGGGCATTAGGGGTATCTAGTTGACTCAACCGACCCCAATCCATAGTGTGGCCGGATGTGATGGAAGATTATCCGCACACGGCCTTGGAATTGGAGGAGCGGTTCGCCGACGACGAGGCGTG
>JAJXSS010000057.1:8766-14119 GCA_021784455.1 Planctomycetota bacterium | reverse complement strand
CTCCCCGACCTGGGGGCCCCAGCCTATACGCCTTCCTTTTTCGGGCCCCAGCGATATTCGTTTCTGGCCGCCTCCAGCCGCGGCCACTCCTGCCCGCTCATCGCCGGCCGGGAACAGCGCCCCGGGCCCGAGGCGTGCGGGCACGTGGTCGAATGGTCGCCCCGGGAGGCCCGCCTCGTGCTGGACCTGTCCTCAGCCTATCCCGCCGAAGCCGGCCTGGGATCATGGATGCGTAGTCTGCAGCGCGTGGCGGCCGACCCGGATGGGGCGTGTCAGATGATCCTTCGCGACGAGTTCCGCGTTCATCGGCCGGGCACGCCCATCCAGCACGTGATCTGGGCTTGCTGCGAACCGCAGCGGGAGGATGAGCGCACGCTGCGGTTGGGGCGGCTGTGCCTGCGTTGTAGTGCCGCGGCCCCCCGTATCACGCAAGTGCCGGCTGATGAACATCACTTGCAGGAGTTCGCCGGCCGGAGGCTTTACCGGGTGGAATACCCGTGCGCGACCGATGCGGAGGGAAAGCTCACCATCGAAACGCGGATCTTCACCCGGTAGAGCTTGCCCGGGTCAAACCCCAGCCAAGGCCGAAACCGCTTCCTGCAGGCCGTGGCGCCACTCGAGATAGGCGTAGGGCAGGGTGTGGGCGTCGTGCAAGCGCCGCAGGCGGGCCAGGAAGTCTTCATAGAGGGCGTGCTGCCAGTCCTCAGTGCCTTTTTCGCAGAAGAAGACGCGGCAGCCCATTGGCCGGACTCGGTGGACGGTACACAGGCGATCCTTCTGAAAGCGGCAGCCGCCCTCGAGCGGCGGTGTCTGGGGCAGGATGTTCAGGGCCGAGGCCGGCCGGGGCGACGGCTCTTGGGGGTTGGGATCGGGGGCAGCCGGGAGCTGGCGCAGCAGCCAGGCGATTTCCAGGCCGGTGACGTACAGCCGGTGTCCGTAGGCGTCGAATTGGCAGCACCGGCCGGAGGCATCGCAGCGGGGCCCGCGGGCGGCCACGGCCGCATCCAGGTCGGCATACAGGCGGCGCAGGCTCTGGTCCACGGCGGACCGGCCGGTGGCATCCCACCAGATTGGCCAGGGCTGTTCCATGACGATTGGGTTTCCGTTGGGCCAGTGCCCCCGGCGGATGCCGGCCCTCAGCCACCATCCCGGATGATGCGGATCTGCTCGAGGGGGTAGAACGTGCCTTGGCCCTCCAGGCCCACGGCCATGCCGGGGCAGCGGGCCGAGGCGTGCTCCCAGTCGGCCCGGCGGCGCAGGTTGCCGGTCCAGAAGGGCCAGGTGCGGCATTGGCGGGGGCGCACTTCGTAGATGCTGCAGGTGGCCTTGCCGCTGGCATCGCGTTGGAGGAACACGCAGTCATAGCCATGCGGGGTCAGGCTATCCTTGAGCGACCACTGGCCATCGTAAGGCTGGGCATAACGCCCCCGGAAATCTTCGATGGAGAGCCCCACGTGCCGTGCCATGGCGGCCGCCTCCTGATCCGTGAACCAGACGTAGCCCGGGGGGCCGGAGCAGCAACTGCCGCACTGGGTGCAGGTGAAGCGCAGACCGGGGGAGAACCAATCAGGTTGGGCCGCCATGCCGGCATTGTAGCCGCCGGCGGCTCACCACAAGCCGGCCTTGCGTTCCATCAGGTCGTCGTGGCCTTCGGGCTGGAGCAGGATGCCGATGTGGGCGGCCACGCAATCGGCCAGGGCCCGCAGGTCATAGCCACCCTCCAGCACGGACACGAGCTGCCCGTCGCAGTGCCGCTCGGCCACCATCTTGAGCTGGCGGGTCATCCAGGCAAAGCCCTCGACGGAGACCTTCATGTGGGCCAGGGGGTCATATTCGGAAGCATCAAACCCGGCCGAAAGCAGGAGGAACTGCGGCCGGTAGCGATCCAGGGCGGGCAGGACCGTGTTGAGGAAGGCGTGGCGATATTCGCGGTCCCCTTCGCCAGGATTCATGGGCAGGTTGATGGTGTAGCCGTCCCCCGGCCCGCGGCCTGTTTCCCAGGCATGGCCCGTGCCGGGGTAAAGGCTGGTGGGGTGTTCGTGCAGGGTGATGAACAGAACATCCGGGCGGTCCTCGAAATGGTGCTGGGTGCCGTTGCCGTGGTGGACATCGAAATCTACGATGGCCAGGCGTTCGACGGCGTGGTGGGCGATCAGGTATTCGGCCGCAATGGCGACGTTGTTGAGCAGGCAGAACCCCAGGGACTGGTCGTGCTCGGCATGGTGCCCTGGGGGGCGAACGGCGCAGAAGGCGTTGCGGACGCCGGCAGGGGGGCCCTGGCGGACCGCATCCACCGCGGCCAGGACCCCGCCGGCGGCCAGGAGCGCGACCTCGTAGCTGGCGGGGCAGATGGCCGAATCGGGGCAGTCGATGTACGCCTCGTGATTGAGGCAAGCCTGCTGGAGGCGGTCCAGATAGGCCTGATCGTGAACCTTGCGGACCCACTTCAGGTCGGCGGGGGTGGCCGGCAGCACTTGGAGGCGGTCCCACAGGCCGGTCTTGTGCAGATGCTCGATGATGGCCAGCAGCCGGTGCGGGCGCTCGGGATGAGCGGGGCCCGTGACATGATCAAGAAATCGCTTGTCGTAAACGAGCCCTGTGCTCAATGGCATATTCCATGCCTTGCTTTGTTGCCGACCAAGTATATTCTTAAATCAGCGGTGTGAGGCAAACGTTGGTGTTGCGGCCCCCGGGGGTATGCAGTGTGGGCCATCACCTCCCCGGGCAGACTCAGGCTGGGAGAACCCGATGATCTATTACCGATTCGTAGGTCCCGCCCTGTTTGTTTGCCTCACTGTCGTCTTCGCGCAACCGGGCCGGGCGGTCATCATCTCGGGCAGTGCTCACCCTACTCAGAACGCTCCCGCGAACAACACTGCGCCCAGCGATGATCCGGGCTTCAACCGTGTGGGTATGGTGGGTAACGGATCGGCCGTGTATCTGGGCAACGGCTGGTGCCTGACGGCGGCCCACGTCAATCGCAACACCGCTTTCATCGTTGGCGGCACCACCTACGCCCTGACCGGGCAGGCCAGCCAGCTCAAGAACCCTGACAACACTTCAACCGACCTGACGTTGTTCGCCATCACCGTCCCTACCGGGTCGGGCCTGGCCGGTCTGGGGACCCTGCCCATCAGTTCCACCCAGATGACCTCGGGTGTGTCGGGCACTTTCATCGGTACGGGACTGATTCAGACATCGTCGACACCGACCACATGGTATGTCGATACCAGCACCACTCCTTACACCTGGAGCACCACCAACTTCACTGGTGCCAATGCGACGGCCCAGGGCTATATCTGGGCATCCGACTCGACCGCCAACCGGCAGGAGCGCTGGGCCACTGTTTCCAGCAGCGGAGCCGATGTGCTATATGATTCGAGCCAGGGCAATACCGGGACCGCGCCGTTCTGGGGCTTCCCGACCACCTTCACATACAGCCTCAACAAAGGTTCGGCCAGCGGTCACGATTCCGGGGGCCCGCTGTTCATCAAGGTAAACCAGCAATGGCAACTGGCCGGCCTGGCTCACCTGATCTACGACATTTCCGGTCAGCCGGCCAATACTTCCGTGTTCCAGAATGAGAGCGTTTTCGACGACATCTCCTTCTATCGCAACCAGATCGTCTCAGCCGTTCCCGAACCCGCTTCGCTGGTCCTGCTCATTCCGGCCCTGGCGGGCCTTGTGACCCGCCGGCGCCGTTAGTGTCCACGCCCCTTTTGAGCGTCGCCCGACACCAATCGGTTGGCCACCTGTTCGGTGCTCATCCCCACCACGCGCAGCGTTTTTTGCGGCCGGCTGTGGCCTTCGACCACGGTGACATTCCGGGGGGCCACGCCCAGCACCTGTGCCAGCAAGGCACATACGGCCAGATTCGCTTTGCCGCCTTCCGGGGGGGGCGCCACCTGGACCTTGAGCCGGTCGCCCAGCAGTCCGGCGATGCGGGTGCGGCTGGCCCCCGGCACCACCTTCACCCGGATCGATACCCCGTCCGCGTTCACCGACATGAAGCTCGCATCACCCATAGTCGCCCGATGGTAACCACCACTTCCGGGCTACGCTGAGTTCCCGGGTTCCGGTTTTTGCTTTCTGCTTGCTGTTTTCGGCCTTTTACCCTCGCCCACCACCTTTTTCCGTCGGAGAATATGGTGATAGTGCTGGGCAAAGCGGTGGGCCTCATCGCGGATGGCCTGGCAGAGCTTTAAGGCCGGATTGTTGCGCGGCAGGTGGATGGGCTCGGACTGGGCCTGGATGTAGATCAGTTCCTCCTTCTTGGCCAGGGCGATGACCATGGGCGGCTGAACATCCAGCCCGGCGAAGGCCTCCCTGGCCGCGTGAAGCTGCCCCAGGCCGCCATCGATCAGGATCACATCCGGGTACAGCTCATTGCCCGCCCCGGCCTCGCGGTAGCGCCGGCTGACCACTTCGCGGATGGACGTGTAGTCGTCGTTCTGGGCCGTCTTGATGCGGTAGCGCCGGTATTCGTTCTTGAGGGCCCGGCCATCCACGAAGCACACCTTGGACCCCACCGTCTCGCCGCCCTGCAAGTGGGCGATGTCGATGGCCTCGAGGCAGCGGACCGGCCGGTCCATGCTCAGCACCTTGCGCAGTTGTTCCAGGCCCTTGCTCGGGTCCACGTACAGGGCCAGGGATTCGGTTTCCGGCTGCCACTGGTCGGAACGTTTGCCGCGGTCATCCAGGCGCTGAAGGGCCCGGATCTGGTCTCTGAGTGCTGCGGCCCGCTCGAATTTCAGATCCCTGGCCGCCGCCTCCATCTCCTCCTGCATCTGCCGCAGCATCACGCTGCGTTTGCTTTCCAGGAAGCGCACAAAAGCCTCGATGTCCTGGCGGTAGGCCTCCTTACTGATCCGGGCGGCACAGGGGGCGGTACACTGGCCGATGGCGTGCAAGAGGCACGGCCGGAAAAAGCGCCGCTTGGGGTCATCCTCGCGGATTTCCAGCTCGCAGGTGCGGAACTTGAAGACGCGCTGCAGAAGCTGGACGCTGGCCCGAAGGGCCGAAGGCTTGGTAAACGGCCCCAGCACGCGTCCCCCCCGGAAAGGGGCTTCGTTGGGGGCCCGGGTGATGTACACCCCCGGGAAGTCATCCCGGGTGGTGATGGCCAGATAGGGAAAGGTCTTGTCATCCGTCAAGAGGACGTTGTAAGGGGGGGGGATGTCCTTGATCAGGCGGGCCTCGGCCAGCAGGGCCTCCCACTCGCCCTCGCACTCGATGGTGTCGAAGTCCACCACCTCATCGAGCATCTGCACCTTCTTGGGCCCCAGGCCCCCGTGCCGGGCGGCCGAGGGCACGAAGTAGCTCGACACGCGCTGGGGCAGGCAGGAGGCCTTGC
>JAJXSS010000057.1:0-8756 GCA_021784455.1 Planctomycetota bacterium | reverse complement strand
CCCACATACAGCACCCGCCCCCGGATATCCTTCATCAGGTACACCCCCGGCACCTGGGGCAGGGCCCGGGCCTTGGTCAGCAGTTCCTTCAACCTGTCCGCAGGTTCGTCCATGTCCACATTCTACGAGCAGCGGGCGGATCAAACCGCCGTTAACGGCGATATGAAGACGACAGCAGACGTCACATGGTGCGTATGATGATCGAGCTGCCCGACAGTTCGTTACCCCTGGCTACCCACGAAACAGACACGCTTAGCCCATTGCCCGCGGCCTAAAGCGGTAACGAAACGTTCATCACCCGTAAGCAAGGGCACGTCTTCGCGCACCGCCAGGGCCAGGTACAGACAGTCATACAGCGTGCGTCCGGTATCCACAGCCAACGCCAGGGCCGCGGGAACCAGATCCAAAGTGGCCCAGGTCTTGATGGGAACACGCACCATTTCACTCATGAGCGACGCGGCATCCGGCGCCGTGATCTCGCCGCGGCGCACCCGCCTCCACACCACATAACTGGCCTCCACCCACAAAAGGTCGGGGGCTTGCAACTCCTGCGCACCCTTGACGTACTGCACGGCCGCATCCGAGTGCTCTTCCGCAAAGAACAGCTTCAGCAGGATGCTGGCGTCGATGACGAACTTCTTCATCGCGTGCGATCCTCCCGGATCAGGGCCGCCGAATCGTTGAAGCGCTGGCCGCCCGCGCTGGGCTTCCGCCGCCACTCGTCCCCGACCGCCACGGCCTCCATCCGCGTGTAGCCGGCCGCATGCTCGAGAATGGCCTTGGCCTCCTTCTGCAGGGACCGCCCGTTCCGCTTGGCCTGAGCCTTGAGTCGCTGGATAGTATCGGGGGCCAGACCGCGTATCAGGATATCGTGCATCACGCACCTGCCTTTCATCAGTAATCCAGGGCCCTGATCGCCGGATGACACGCTCGCCCCCCCCTGCTATCCTGATTTCTCATGCGAATTGACCAGGAGCACACCCAGTCGGTGTTGTTCGGCCGCGGGGCGGATTCGGGGACGGGCATGACCCGCACCAACCGCCCCAGCCCCCCACGTCGGTGACACCCCCCGGAATGGGCGCAGGTGTGGCCCGTTCCGGCCTGTTGGTGTCGCGCTATCCTTGCGCGCCGGGCTGTGCTCCCTCCTTCCGTTTAACCGATCCACGGATCAACCAGTTAACCAGTCAACCATTCAACCAGACTAACTTCCGCATTCATTGGAGACTCGCTCATGACTTCCTACACCCTCCCCAAGCCCTACAAGGCTGCCAAACTCGGCAAGAAAAAAGTCTACCTCGTCGCCTCGGGGGACCTTCGCCAATCCGCCAACCAGAACTGCTGGGCCGCCCAGGCCGAAATGGAAAAGGCCCTGACTAAGGCGATCCAGGACCTGGGCTGGCAGGTGGTTCGCGCCCATCCCTACAAGGAAGATGAAAAGCACGGCTTCATCGGCTCGCAGAAGGAAGGGCTGTGCGTGTTTGCCGGCATGGACCCCAGCGCCCCGGTCATTGTGGCCGAGAGCGTGTGGCAGTATTCCCACCACGTTTATCCGGGGCTGCTGGCCCATCAGGGGCCGATTCTGACCTGCGCCAACTGGTCGGGCACCTGGCCGGGCCTGGTCGGCATGCTCAACTTGAACGGCTGCCTGACCAAGGCCAAGAAGCCCTACGCCACCATCTGGTCCGAGGACTTCACCGATGACTATTTCCGGGGGTTCCTCCAGCAGTGGCTGACCACGGGCACGGCCAAGCACAAGATCACCCATGTGAAACCCCTGTCGAAAGTCAAGGTGTCTGGGGCGGAGAAGAAGTTGGGCGAAGCCCTGGCCGCCCAGCTCAGGAAAGACCGGGCCATCATGGGCATCTTCGATGAGGGCTGCATGGGGATGTACAACGCCATCATCCAGGATGAGCTGCTCAACGCGATCGGGGTGTTCAAGGAGCGTCTGTCGCAAGCGGCGTTGTGCTATGCCGTGGCGCAGGTGCCCGAGGCCGAGGCCCGGGCGGTGTATCAGTGGCTGCTGGACCACGGCATGAAGTTCAAGCTGGGCCGCGATGAACAGAACGAGTTGACGGAGCACCAGATCCTGACCCAGTGCAAGATGTACATCAGCGCGCTGCGGATGGCGGATGAGTTCGGCTGCCAGCTCATCGGCATTCAGTACCAGCAGGGGCTGAAGGACATGCTGCCGGCCTCGGACCTGGTGGAAGGGATGCTCAACGACTCGGTGCGTCCGCCGGTGAAGTCGGCCGATGGGAAGCGGGAGCTGTACGCCGGCCGGCCCCTGCCGCACTTCAACGAGGTGGATGAGTGTGCGGGGCTGGATGCCCTGTTCATCAACCGGGTGCATACCGCGATGGGCCAGCCGATGGAGACCTCGCTGCACGATGTGCGCTGGGGCGATTGGGACCAGTCCGGCACGGTCAAGGACTACGTGTGGGTGTTCGAGATCTCGGGGTCCGTGCCCGCCAGTCACTTTTCCGGGGGCTGGGCCGGAGCGGTCGGTGAGCGGCAGCCGGCCATGTACTTCAAGCTGGGCGGTTCGACCGTCAAGGGGATTTCCAAGCCCGGCGAGATTATCTGGTCGCGTCTCTACGTGGAAGGCGACCAGCTCTTCATGGACCTGGGCCGGGGCGGTGTGGTCGAACTGCCGCAGGCCGAAACCGAGCGGCGCTGGAAGCTGACCACCAGCCAGTGGCCGATCATGCACGCGGTGACGTACGGGGTCAGCCGCGACCAGTTCATGGCCAAGCACAAGGCCAACCACGTGCAGGTGGTGTATGCCAACAGTGCAGCCGAGGCCGACAAGGCCCTTCTGGCCCGGGCCGCCATGGCCCAGGCCCTGGGCATCAAGGTCAACGTGTGTGGCACGAAGAAGGATGGCAAGGCCTGGGCCTGACGATCGGAACGAGCCGCGCTGGGGGTGAGGCTTTCGTCGCCTCAGCGTGCCTCGTTGAACGCGCAACTCCGTCCTCTCTTGGGGAAACCCAAGAGAGGGCCTTTAGCTCTGCTTGTCGATATAATGCCCCCCACACCTCACCGATGGGGGCGCTATGAGTATCGAGGAGCATGATTTCGAAATCCGTGGTCTGCATCGTTCCACCGGAAAGTTCATTGAGATGGTGCTTCAGGGCGTATCCGAAGCTGCTCTCCGCGCTGAAGTGGAGGGCATGGGCATCGACATCACGAGCATCAAGGATCTCGGCCCGTCTCCCTTGCAAGCCTTCACGGGACAGGTTCACAGGCCGCCCTACACCATGCTTGGCATCCTGGGCTGGGTGGTGGCTTTCTTCGGCTGGGCCGCCATTGCCGTGGGCATCGGCCTGCTTATCAGCCCGCAGCGCGAGCGCGCCCAATACGAGACCGGACTGTGTCTTATCGGCGGTTCCTGCTTCCCCTTGCTGCTGGGCTACGCCGCCCTGGCCTTCCGCGACCTTGTGATGGACACCCACACCATCCGTCTGCGTCTGGGGGAACCCCCCGAGCGCCGGCGGCCGTAGGGAGGGGCGGGTCCGAATGTTCTGGTGGCCCCGGCGCGGTGCATGCGTTGGGCCAGCCCGAGCCGGCGGTTTCGGTGTAAACTAATGGGCATGCGCAGCATTGCCGGTATCGCGGGACTGATCCTGGTCGGGGCTAGCTTTCTGACGGCGGCGCCGGTGCGGGCGGCCGATGCGCAGGCGGCCACGGTGGAATCGGCCACCTACCTCCTGCAGCGGGCCACGAGCGGGCAGGACAGCAGCTCGTACATGATGCTTCTGGCCCTGCGCCAGTTGCACGACCCGGCCCTGGCCCCGCTGTTTACGGCACTGACCCGCAGCGACAATCCGGGCCTGGAAGTGCACGGGTTTCTGGGCATGGCGGACTGCGCGGCCAAACCCGCCCTGGATCTGGCCTATCTGGCGACCGTCAAGGATGCCCGCCTGCAGGCGGAGATGATCAGCGCGGCCATGGACAATGATCTGTTGACGCTGGATCAGGCCCAGCAGGCGATCTCCTGGCCGGATCTGGACATGACGGTGCGTCTGCTGGTGGCGACGCGGCTTCTGCAGAAGCACCAATTCAAGGACCTCGACCTGCTGCACAAGGCGGTGGCCTCGGACAACCTGGGCCGCCAGGCCCTGGGCGCCCTGATGCTCACCCAACTGGGTCAGCCCGAGGGCCCCGGGCTGCTGGCGAAGATCAATCAGTCGAAGGACCCGCGCCGCGACCAGGTGTGCGACATGGCGCTCAACGTCATCAGCAAGTTTGAATTCGCCAAGTGCGCCCCGTGGGCCTTGGCTGTGGTCACCGACAAGGGGACTTCGACGCGTACCAGTCTGGCGGGTCTGCAAGTGGCCCTGCGTTTCAAGGTGCCCGGGGCCGAGGCCCTGTTCCACCGGGAGATTCTGTCCACCACCGATGGCGCCCAGCGGATCCGGCTGGCCCTGGTGGCGCTGGGCCTGTCGCCGTGGATGGATGCGGCGTTCTACCAGCCGCTGACCGCGTCGGCTGATCCCCTGATCCACCAGATGGGCCTGGCCGGGGCGGCGGTGGCGGCCAAGCAGGATATCGCGGCCAACGTCATCGCGCTGGTGCGGATACAGCACCCGCTGGCCACGGACTGGGCCCTGCACTACGCCCGCCAGGATGCGCCGCTGCCCGACGCGGTCAGGATTTTTGAAGCGGTGGTGCAGAACTACAGCGGCCCGCAGCGCAACCGGGCCCAGCGACTGGACGATGTGGTGGCGGCCACGCAGATGATGATGGACCGCGATGCCGCGCAAAGCGCGCCTTACCTCAAGGCGATCCTGGCCGGCGCGCCTGCCGATCCGCTGTGGCTGCAGGCCATCCTGCTGGGCCTGATGCGGGCCAAGGGGAGTGCCGCGCTGTCCGCCTTGCCGGACAAATTCGGGTCGGAAGACCCCGATGTCCGGCGGCTGGGGGTGCTGCTGCTGGCCCGGCACGGCCGGCCGCTGACTGCTTCGCAGCTCGATGACCTGAGCCTTCTGGTGCGTGGCGGGTCGGACCTGCCGGATTTCCTGCGCGTGCAGGCGGCGTGGATCTACCTCAAGCGCATTGACCGCAATCAGGCGGTGCTGGCCAAGCTCATCGGCGGATGAGCGGTTTTCTTCGTACCGGGGGCGCTCCTGGGTGGCGGGGCGGCGTCGACGGCGCGGTGCGGATCCAGGCCGATGCGCGAGAACCAAGGAACGGATTAACGGGCCCACGCAGGAGCGAATGGCCCAGGTCACGCTTGACCGGACCCCCAGGAAGGAAGTCCATGAGTTCGATCCCATTGAGCCGCCCCGACATCACGGACCGCGAGATCGATGCGGTCATCACCACGCTCAAGTGCGACCGGCTGTCGATGGGGCCGCGTCAGGCCCGCTTTGAGGAGCTGGTGGCCGAGCGCGCCGGGCGGCGCCACGGCATCGCCATCAGTTCCGGGACGGCGGGGCTGCACCTTCTCATGCTGGCCCTGGGGGTCCAACCCGGGGATGAAGTCATCACGACGCCATTTTCGTTTGTGGCCACGGCCAACTGCGCTTTGTACGTGGGGGCCAAGCCGGTTTTCGTGGATATCGACCCGCGGACGCTGAACCTGGATGTGGACAAGGTCGAAGCCGCCATCACGCCCAAGACCAAGGCCATCGTGGCCGTGGAGGTGTTCGGCAACCCGGCGGGCATGGACAAGATCGAGCAGATCGCCCGCAAGCACGAAATCGCGCTGGTCGAGGACTGCTGCGAAGCCCTGGGCGGCAAGCTGGACAGCCGTCCCGTGGGCTCCTTCGGCCGGGCCGGCGTGTTTGCCTTTTACCCCAACAAGCAGATCACCACCGGGGAAGGGGGGGTGATCGTCACGGATGATGACAATCTGGCCGACCTGTGCCGGAGCCTGCGTAACCAGGGCCGGCCGATCGAGAAGGACAAATCCGATGCCGGGGTGACCAACCGCACCGGCTCGTGGCTGCAGCATGAGCGGCTGGGGTACAACTACCGCCTTTCGGAGATCAGCGCCGCCCTGGGCATTGCCCAGATGGAGCGGCTGGAGGAGATGCTCTCCCAGCGCCGCCGGGTGGCCGGCCTGTACATGCGCCGGCTCATGGACTTCACCGACCTGATTCTGCCCAATGTGGACCAGCCGGATCTGATGAGCTGGTTCGTCTTTGTCGTGCGTCTGACCGACCAGTTCGGCCTGACCGAGCGTGACCGGGTGATCACCGGGCTGCGCCGGCACGACATCGGCTGTGCCAACTATTTCCCGTGCATCCATCTTCAGCCTTACATGCGCGAGATGTTCGGCTATCAGAAGGGGGCCTTCCCCATTGCCGAATCGGTCAGCCAGCGCACCATCGCCCTGCCGTTCTACAACCGTCTGGAAGAGATGCAGGTGGAGCTGGCCTGCCAGACTCTCAAGATCATGCTGGACCGGGAGAAGCTGCTGAAACGCGCGTGACCTGCAGGAGGCCATTCCATGGTGGTCCTGGGATTGTTCGCTCTGGGCCCAATCGTGATGGCGGTTTTCGGGGCCAAATGGCTGTGGGAAGCAGTCCGCCTCCAAAAACAGCAATCCGGTGCCAGAGCCGCGATTTTGGGCATCCTCGGCATCGCCGTCCTGCTTGCGGGCATCGTCGCGGCCTGCTTTATCTATCCCGGCATTGTGTTTGCTCTCAATTTTCCCTCACCTGGTTGACCTTGGAGGGGCAGCGGCCATGACCAACGCAAGACGGGAAATTGCTGATTCCTGCACCGGTTCTTCCGTCCGTAACGCCTGTTCGAGAACCCATTTCCCGCCCGATCCGTACCTACAATGAAAGCAGAGGACCTAAGCGCACGATACCTCCAACAGACGGAAAGGAGATGGGCATGGATTACGATGTGCGCGGCATTCACGTCACTCTCACCGAGGCCATTCAAACCCACGTCGAACAGAAAATCGCCCACGTCACGGGCCGCTTTCAGCGGCTGGTGCGTAACGTGGAGGTGCATCTGGTCGACACCAATGGTCCGAAGAAGGGGCCGGATAAGCTGTGCAAGGTTCTGGCCACCTTGCGTAATTCCGAGCGTATCGTCATTGAGGAGACGGCGGCCGATCTCTACGCCGCCATCGATGTCGGACTGGACCGGCTGAAACAGGTGCTGGGCCGGCGCATTGAGAAGCTGCCGCGGGCTCACTCCCGCGATCACCGGCGGGCTTCCGACCGGCCGCTGCTGGCGTAGATTCAGCCCGGGCCGAACATCTTGCGGTCTTGACGGTTGCCATGCACCCCCGTGTTCGGCCTGGGTGAAAGTTACACGTTGAAGAGGAAGTGGCACACATCGCCATCGCGCATGATGTAGCCCTTGCCCTCGGTGCGCAGCTTGCCGGCCGCCCGGATAGCGGCTTCGGAGCGGTGCTGTTCCAGATCCTGGACACCGTAGATTTCAGCCCGGATGAAGCCGCGTTCGAAATCGGTGTGGATGACCCCGGCCGCCTGGGGGGCCGTGGCCCCGATGGGCACGGTCCAGGCCTTGATCTCCTTGGGCCCGGCCGTGAAAAAGCTCTGCAGCCCCAGGAGTTTGTAGGCCGCCCGGGATAAGGTGGCCAGGGCCGGCTCGTGCAGGCCCACGCTCTCCAGGAGCTCCTGGCGGTCCTTCTCTTCCAGTTCGGCCAGTTCCGCCTCCAGTTTGGCGCACACCGGCACCACCGCCCCGCCTTCGGCCAAGGCCCGCTGGCGGACCTGCTGCACCAGGGGGCCCTCGCCCTTGACATCGCTCTCATCCACGTTGGCCACGTACAGCACGGGCTTGGCGGTCAAGAGTGCCAGCCCCTTGAAGGCTTTGGCTGCTTCGGGGTTCTCGAAATTCAGGCCGCGGACGGGCTTGCCAGCGGCCAGGCGTTCCTGGCATTTGGCCAGGACTTCGACGCGGGCCTTGGCTTCCTTGTCGCCGGCGATCTGGGCGGTGCGTTTGGCCTTTTCCAGCGAGCCCTCCATGCTCTGGAGATCCGCCAACATGAGTTCCGTGTCGATGGTTTCGATATCGCGGAGGGGATCCACGCTGCCATCCACGTGGGTCACATCCGGATCGGCAAAGCAGCGCACGATGTGCAGCACGGCGTCCACGGTGCGGATGTGGGACAGGAACTTGTTACCCAGGCCGGCCCCCGTGGAAGCCCCCTTGACCAGGCCGGCGATGTCGACCAGGCGCACGATGGCGGGCACGATCTTGTCGGTCTTGATGTAGCGGTTGATGCGGGCCAGGCGGTCATCCGGCACACTGACCACGCCCACATTGGGCTCAATGGTGCAGAATGGATAGTTTTCGGCCGCGATCCTGGCCGCGGTCAGGGCGTTGAACAGCGTGCTCTTGCCCACGTTGGGCAACCCGACAATGCCTGCTTCCATGGTGAATCCTCGATCGCCCCCCCTTGCGAGCCAAGCATGTTACCGCAAATCGCGGCGGTAGAATGGGCCCCGATTTTTCAATGAGGTGATCGTGGCCAGCCTGTCCGTTTGTCTGATTGCGCGCAACGAAGAGGCCAATCTGCCGCGCCTCCTGGAATCGGTGCGCCCGGTGGCGGACGAAATCGTCCTGACCGACACCGGCTCGACGGACCGCACCGTCGCCATCGCCCGCGAATTCGGCGTCGAGCCACTGTCATTCCCCTGGTGCGACGATTTTTCGGCCGCCCGCAATCACAGCCTGGCCCGGGCCACGGGGGACTGGGTGCTGTGGCTCGCTGCCGATGCGCAGCTCCGGCCGGAATCGGCTGGGGAACTGCGGGGGTGTATCCG